>CAXTRY010000030.1:0-28728 GCA_964246805.1 uncultured Acidobacteriaceae bacterium | reverse complement strand
GTCCTGCCGTGGCCGCGCCTCTTCCCGTCTCTGTGCGGCCCGTTGTAGCCCCCCCACCCGTGGCGCCAACTGCCCCTAGTCCCGCGCCTTCTGTGGAACCCGTTTCGCCTGCTCCAGAGACGATTTCCCTTGCCGCCGCAGCCTCCACGGAAGCTATTCCCGCTGCTTCGTCCGCACCGGTTCCCGCCGCGCGCCGAGTCATCATGCCGCAAACCGGGCCGCGCCCTATCTACACCGCGCCCGCACCCGCGCCAGGCGCTCCCCAGCGCGGCCGTCCCATCTTCGAACGCCCTCGCCCGCAAGCCCCTGGCGGTTCCGGTGGACAAGGCTTCCGTCCCAGTAGCGGTCCCAGCGCGTCTGCCGGTCCGGGCACGGCTCCGGGAGCACGCCGCCCCATGCATCCGACCCGCAGCTACCCCACTGGTCCCGGCGGCCCTGCTGGAGCACCTGGACGTCCCGGCTTCGCCCCAGGCGCGCCGCGGCCCGGCTTCGGTGCGCGCCCAGGCTTTGGTGCTCGTCCCGGAGCACCCGGTGTCATGCCCGGCCCCGGTGAAAGCCCGACCGGGATGCGTCCCGCCGCCCGGCCAGGTCAGCGGCGCGGTGGACAGCGCTACGAAAAGGTAAAAGAAGGCCCGATGAAGGGCTTCCAGCCGCCACCACGTTACGGCGGTATGCCGATGTCGCGTGAGCCGCTGCCAATCACCAAGACCATCACAGTCACCGAAGGGATTTCTGTCAAAGATCTGGCTGAAAAGCTCGACGTTCGCGGTAAGGACCTTATCGCCACCCTGCTGATGCGCGGTGTGCTCGTCACCGTCAATCAGTCGCTCGAGGGCGAGTTGGTCAAAGATGTCTCGCGCCAGTTTGGTGCCGACGCTCAAGTCATCTCTGTCGAAGAGCAGCTTGAGAACGAAGCCATCGAGGGCTTCCTTGAAGACACTACCGGCATGGTGGAGATCGAGCGTTCCCCCGTCGTTACGGTCATGGGCCACGTCGATCACGGTAAGACCTCGCTGCTCGACGCCATCCGTTCGACCGACGTCGCGGCGGGCGAGGCTGGCGGCATCACCCAGCACATCGGCGCTTACAAGGTCCGCATCACCAAGCCCGACTCTCCCGCATTCGGACGCGAGATCGTGTTCTTGGATACTCCCGGTCACGAAGCCTTTACACGAATGCGCGCTCGCGGAGCCAAGATCACCGACATTGTGGTCGTTGTCGTCGCGGCAGACGACGGTGTCATGCCCCAGACGCTTGAAGCCATCGATCACGCCCGCGCCGCCAAAGTGCCGATCATTGTGGCGGTCAACAAGATCGATAAGCCCGACGCCAATCCAACCAAGGTCATCCAACAACTCGCCACGCGCGGTCTGCAACCCTCCAACCAGGGTGGTGAGACTGAGTTCGTCGAAGTATCCGCCAAGAAACATCTGGGCCTCGATCTTCTTGAAGAGATGATCTGCCTCGTCGCCGACATCGGCGCGCCAAAGGCCCAGCCCGATCGTCCCGCTGTCGGTACGGTCATCGAAGCCAAGCTCGATCGTGGCCGCGGTGCCGTCGCCAGCGTCCTGGTGCAGAACGGCACACTCAAGCTCGGCGATAGCTACATCGTCGGTAATACCTTCGGTAAGATTCGCGCGATGTTCGACGATCGTGGCCGTCCTATCACCGAAGCAGGTCCCTCCACGCCGGTCGAAATCCTCGGCCTCGAATCCATGCCGGACGCGGGTGACACATTTATTGTCATGGCTGACCGTGACAAGGCTAAGGGCATCGCTCAGTACCGCAAGATGAAGGAACGCGAGGCCCAGCTCGCCAAGAGCTCCCGAGTCTCGCTTGAGGGTCTCGCCGAACAGATCAAGCAGGCTGGCATGAAGGACTTGAACCTGATCCTCAAGGGCGATGTGCAGGGATCGGTCGAAGTGCTGGCCGATTCGCTTCAGCGCATGTCCACCGAAAAGGTCCGCGTCCGCGTGCTGCACTCGGGTGTCGGCGCCATCACCGAATCGGACGTGCTACTCGCCTCAGCCTCGAACGCGGTCATTATCGGCTTCAATGTGCGTCCCGATCGCAAGTCTTCCGAAGTGGCCGAGCGAGAAAATGTCGAGATCCGACTCCACTCAATCATCTACGATCTTCAGGATGAGATCACCAAGGCCATGTACGGTCTGCTCGAACCGGTCTTCAAGGAGAACTACGCTGGCCGTGCCGAGGTGCTCCAGGTCTTCAAGATCACGAAGGTTGGTCAAATCGCCGGTTGCCGCGTTACCGACGGTCTCATCAAGCGCGACAATCAGGTTCGTGTTCTGCGTGATGGAGCTGAGGTCTGGAAAGGCAAGATCTCCTCGCTCAAGCGTGTCAAGGACGACGTCTCCGAGGTCCGTCAGGGCGTCGAGTGCGGTATCGACCTAGCCGGGTTCAAGGATATCAAGGCGGGCGACCTGATTGAGGCGTTCACCACGGAGAAGATGGCTGACGAGCTAGGCGAGAACTCCATCGTCGCCCGTAAAGCGGAGAAGGTCGAGAAAGAGCGCCTAGCCGCCGTGGCGGCAGCCGCAACGGCTGCCGAGCAAACTCCGGTCAACGCCTAGTTGCTCCTGAATAAAGAGGGCGCGCTTCCCTACGAAGCGCGCCCTTACGATTCATGCCATGATGGAAGACGCATGGACCTCAACCGGATTCAAGCCGCGCTTCGTGACCAGCATCTCGACGGCTGGCTCTTCTACGATCACCACCACCGCGACCCCCTCGCCTATCGGATTCTCGGCCTCGACGAGAATGCCCATGTGACCCGCCGCTGGTTTTATCTCATCCCCGCCACGGGCGAACCGAAGAAGTTGGTTCACCGCATCGAGAGCGGCCGCCTCGATGCTCTTCCCGGTACGAAATCTAGCTACTCCTCCTGGCAGGAGCTCGAAGCGGGTGTTGAAACCATGCTCACTGGCCACCATAAGCTCGCCATGCAATATTCGCCCCGCAATGCCATCATGGCTATCTCGCTCGTCGACGCGGGCACGATTGAGATGCTGCGCGGCACGGGCAAGGAGATCGTCAGCTCCGCCGACCTCGTCAGCCTGTTCGAAGCCGTTCTAAGCGAAGCCCAGATTGCCACGCACTACGCAGCACAGTCCAGGATTGACGCCATCCTTGCCGCAGCTTGGCTCGAGATCGGTCGGCGCGTCCGCAGTTCCAGACCTCAGTCTGGCGTAGACGAGTTTGCGTTAGTCGAATACCTTCGAGAGAACTTGAGCCGCGAAGGTCTCGTCTGGGAGCACGGCCCCAACGTCAGCTGCGGTCCTAACAGCGCCGATTCTCACTACGAACCAAACCGTCAAAGCTCTCGCTCCATCCAGCGCGGCGACTTCGTTCTCATCGACATCTGGGGCCGCCTCGACCGGCCCGGCTCGTGCTTCTACGACATTACCTGGACTGGCGTTGTCGACCGCGAACCCACCGCCCGTGAGCAGCTGATTTTCACCACCGTCCGCGACGCGCGGGACGCAGCTATCAGCCTCATACAAAAAGCCTTCACTACAAACACCCCAATAGCGGGCTGGCAGGCCGATGATGCCGCTCGTAACGTCATCCGCCAAGCTGGACTCGCGGAGTGGTTCACCCATCGCACCGGCCACAACATCGCCACCGACCTCCACGGTAACGGTGCACACCTCGATAACCTTGAAACCCACGATGAGCGCCTGCTGCTGCGCAACACCTGCTTCTCCGTCGAACCAGGCCTTTACTTCCCCGGCGAGTTTGGCGTGCGCAGCGAGGTTAACATGATTGCCCGAGCAAACCAAGCCGAAGTCACCGGTCGTCTCCAGCGTGAACTGATCCGTATCTGAGGATCTCTATGTAACTGGTATCATCGACATGATGTCTACGAATGCACAAGCTGTTCCAGCCGTTGCAAAAAGAATAGCCATTTCTCCTCTACTCGTCCTGCTTGCCGGATGGCTCGTGCCGGGGGCCGGCCACTTTCTGTTACGTAAATGGGGACGAGGCATTCTGCTTATGATCTCCGTGTTCGCCATGTTCGTCATCGGCCTTTCGCTCCAAGGCAAGGTGTACGCACCGAACACCTCCGAGCTGCTCGACATCCTCAACTTTGCCGGCGACCTTGGCACCGGCATCCTCTACTTTATTGCTCGCGCGGCGGACCTAGGTGCCTCTTCAGTTCAGACTGCGGTAGCAGACTACGGCAGCAAGTTCATCGTCGTTGCAGGCCTGCTGAACTTTATCTGCGCGGTCGACGCCCACTCGCTGGCTACCGGGAGAAAACCTTTATGACGCTCTCTCACTTCGCCGCCATGGTGTTGTTCGCGCTTTTCTGCTCCATCGTTTTCGGCATCACGCAACGGTCGGAGCCGCAAAAAATGGTTCGTTACGGAGCCTATTGCTTCGTCCTCTTTGTAGGCGGAACGATCGCCGCCGGTTGGCTTATGTGGCTCGTTAAGCACTGAAGAAGTACCTTAAACGTAAAGAGGCGCACCTACGAGGTGCGCCTCTTTACATTGCAAGAACAATCTACGGTTCGGTGTTAGGATCAGAAGCTTCGCCCGGATTCTGCTCCGCCATCTGCTTTTGCATCTCTTCACGCTTCTTTTCCCGAGCCTCAGAACGCTTTTGCGCCTTCTCGTTCAACTCCTGCTCCGCTCCAAGCAACTCGATAAAAGCCATCTCAGCCGCATCGCCCTTGCGTGGACCGACGCGAACAATCCTGCAATATCCGCCCGGACGCGAGCTGTACCGCGGTGCCACCACGTTGAAGAGCCGGTCTACCGACTCTGGAGTCATCAAGTACGAAAGCGCTTGGCGGCGCGCGTGAACATCGCCGCGCTTCCCCAGCGTAATCATCTTTTCGACTAGCGGACGCGTAGCCTTGCACTTGGTGATCGTGGTTTCCACCCGGTCCATCAGAATAATGGAGGTCACCAGATTCCGCAGCATGGCCCGGCGGTGGCTTGTATTTCTTCCTAACTTGAATCCTGCATTGCGATGACGCATGGCGGTATGATCTCCTTCGACTCGGCTCGGGCCGTAAGTCGGTAATACTTAGTGAAGCATGGAGTGAGACATGTATTTACCTGGACGACGGTCAGGACCGCCGTCCAGGTAAACATTAGAAGTTTTCCGTTTCGTTGAGGGCGGGGATGTCAAAATCGTCTTCATCCTCATCGTCCAGGTCGTCGTCATCATCGTCATCAAAATTGCCGAAGCTCGCTGCGAGCGTTGCAGCTGGCAACACTGAAGTAGGTCCGGGCTGCGGATTGCCATTCTCATCGATCTTCATACCAAGCGACAGACCCATTTGCGCGAGAATTTCCTTGATCTCGTTCAACGACTTGCGGCCGAAGTTTTTCGTCTTCAGCATCTCCGCTTCAGTCTTCTGGATCAGCTCGCCAATCGTGGCTATGTTGGCATTCTTCAAACAGTTATAGCTGCGAACTGAAAGTTCTAGTTCTTCGACCGATCGGTTCAGGTTCTCATTGCGGATGGACGGCCCATCGTGCATCCCGTCATGACCAGCCTCCATCTCTTCTTCAAAGTTGATGAAGATGGTCATATGGTCCTTCAACAGCTTCGCGGAAAGTCCCAAAGCGTCCGCCGGAAGAATCGTTCCATTCGTCCAGATCTCGATTGTCAACTTATCGAAATCGGTGATCTGACCAAGACGAGCCGCCTCGACCAGGTAATTAACTTTCCTTACCGGAGAGTGAACCGAGTCAACCGGAATGAATCCGAGTCCGAGGTCGCCATCGAAGTTTTTATCGGCCGAGATATACCCGCGGCCGCGCTTTAGACGCATCTCCATATCGATCTTGCCGCCCTCGGAGACCGTACAGATGTACACATCTTTGTCGAGAATCTCTACATCGCCGTCGGCCTCGATCATGCCCGAGGTAATAACGCCAGGCTCTTCAGCGCGCAGGTAGAGGGCCTTTGGGCCATCACCAGCCAAACGGAACGGAATCTGCTTGAGATTGAGGATAATGTCGGTCGCGTCTTCCACGACGCCCGAGATCGACTGAAACTCGTGCAAGACGCCTTCAATGCGAACCGCAGTTACCGCCGCGCCTTCGATAGAAGAGAGCAGGGTGCGGCGAAGCGCATTGCCGATGGTGGTGCCGAAACCTCGCTCAAACGGCTGCGCGGAGAACTTGCCGTACTTATCGTTGATCGTTTCCTGGTCGACTGCGAGACGCTTAGGCTTTTGAAAACCTCTCCAAAGCATATATTTCTCCTTTGTCCATCCTCGCCGCGATGCACTTTGCGGACGGGCGGGTAAATCAGTTGCGGTTAGGTTGTGGTGAAGCCGGATGCACAACCCACGTCTCAGCAGCGAAACGTGGGGCACCCAATCTTGTTGGCTCTACTTGCTGTAGAGTTCAACGATCAATTGCTCGTTGACGGGTAGGCTGATCTCGTCGCGGCGCGGTAGAGAAACGATTTTGCCCGAAAGCGCGTCGCGATTGATGTCGATCCAGGTGACCGAGCGCTGTCCGGCGGCGAAGTTCTTCGACTCTTCGAGGATGACCAGAGCCTTCGAACCCTCGCGGATGGCGATCTCATCGCCCACCTTGCACTGAAATGATGGGATGTTCACCTTGCGCCCGTTCACCTGCACATGTCCGTGCCGAACCACTTGGCGAGCCTGCCGACGGCTCATCGCAAAGCCAAGCCGATAAGCTACATTATCCAACCGCGTCTCAAGCTGTTGAAGCAAAAGCTCGCCGGTTACGCCAGTTTTATTCGAGGCCTTTTGATAGTAGGCGCGGAACTGTGTCTCCAAGGTGAAGTAGATGCGCTTCGCTTTTTGCTTCTCGCGAAGCTGCAAGCCGTAGCCCACCACCTTCTTAACCTTCTTCGACTGGCCGTGTTGGCCCGGGGGGAAATTGCGCTTCTCAACGGGACACTTCTCCGTGAAACACTTAGCGCCCTTGAGGAAAAGCTTTGTTCCGTCGCGCCGGCACATGCGGCAGACAGGTCCTGTGTAGCGTGCCATTCG
This sequence comes from uncultured Acidobacteriaceae bacterium, assembly GCA_964246805.1. Lineage (GTDB taxonomy): Bacteria > Acidobacteriota > Terriglobia > Terriglobales > Acidobacteriaceae > Edaphobacter. The sequence continues at coordinate 21,719 of CAXTRY010000030.1, read as the reverse complement.
TGGTACTCCTTTAGTTCAGGTGACGATCGGTTTACGCGCAATGCGCTTCGTCCCAATCCATATTGTGGTTGCAGCCGCGATCAGACCCGGCGGCGCTTCGGCGGACGACAGCCGTTATGCGGCATCGGCGTAACGTCGCGGATGCTTCGCACCTCAATGCCTGTCGTCGCCAGCGCGCGGATCGCCGATTCACGTCCCGAGCCGGGGCCCGAAACGCGCACGTCGACTGAGCGCAACCCGTGATCGCGGGCCGCATTGGCCGCTCCGACCGCAGCCTGCTGCGCCGCAAACGGCGTGCCCTTGCGTGATCCGCGGAAGCCGAGCGAACCCGACGATTTCCAGGATAGCGTGTTGCCCATGCCATCCGTGATTGTCACGATCGTATTGTTAAACGATGCCTGTATGAACACAAGGCCGAATGGAATATTCTTCCGCTCGCGCTTCTTGAACTTCTTACCCTTGCCAGTCGCGGCCTTGCCTGTTTTCTGCTGATTCTGTGTCTTCGCCATTTATTTCGTCGCTTTCTTCTTGCCGGCAACGGTTCCCTTGCGCGGGCCTTTGCGGGTACGAGCATTGGTATGGGTACGCTGACCGCGGACAGGAAGACTTCGCCGATGACGTAGGCCCCGGTAAGATTGAATTTCAATCAGCCGCTTAATATTGAGCGAAATGTCTTTACGCAAATCGCCTTCAATCTGACCTTCGGCCTCGATCACTTGGCGAATACGATTGAGAGCGTCCTCGTCAAGCGTACCGATCTTCGCAACCGGATCGACATCCGCCTTTACGAGGATTTTCGCGGCGCGCGAGTCGCCAATACCAAAGATGTAAGTAAGTCCGATGCGAGCCTGTTTATGGTTCGGAACATCGACTCCAGCAATGCGTGCCATGGGGTTCCTTTCGGTTATGCCTCGAGAACTTGTCGCGAACGGCTGGTGGATGGATACGGCGGACTCGTAGGGTTCAACGCAAGCCTAACTTCGGCTAACTAGCCCCGCAAGAGCCGGAAATTGCACAGAGTTTATCCCTGCCGCTGCTTATGCTTGGCATTCTCACAGATGACACGCACCACGCCGCGGCGGTGGATCACCTTGCATTTGTCACAAATCTTCTTGACGGACGCGCGTACTTTCATTGACTTCCCTTCGCGCAGGCAAATGTCACCCACTTACAGAGCTGAATTGGATATAACGATCGCCGAGCTGGCGGCAAACAAAAACTACTTATAGCGGTAGACAATGCGCCCGCGATTGAGGTCATACGGGCTGAGCTCAATCGCGACTCGATCGCCGGGGAGGATCTTAATGAAATTTTTACGCATGCGGCCCGAGATGTGAGCCAGTGCTTGATGCTTGTTCTCCAGCTCCACTTTAAACATGGCATTCGGCAGAGTCTCAACGACCACGGCCATCACTTCAATTGCATCTTCCTTCGACAAACGATCTCCTAATGGCGTTTCACCGCCAACTTTAATAATACCCTAAGATGCTCCTAAACAGAATGCAATTAAAACTAACCAAGATTTCTCGTCTTGCCTCTCGCAACGCGACTAAAGGTCTCTTCATGCATCGATCAAGCCTCCTAACGCAAGGCGACCTGGCTCGTAGCGGCATACGAGAACTATCAATCGCTGGTTCGCTCATGTTAGCGCGTTAGCACTTCCGGCCCTTCTTTCGTCAACGCCACTGTGTGCTCAAAGTGCGCACTATAGCTGCCGTCGACTGTAACAGCAGTCCATCCATCCGGCAGCACCTTAACCTCCGGCTTACCGGCATTAATCATCGGCTCAATGGCCAGGACCATGCCAGCCTTCAAGCGAGGTCCTTTATTGCGCATGCCGAAGTTCGGCACCTGGGGGTCCTCATGCATCGATCGCCCAATCCCATGGCCAACAAACTCTCGCACCACGCCGAATCCCTGCTCTTCACACAATTCCTGCACCGCCGCGCCAATGTCCCCCAGTCGCCCTCCAACTTGACAGGCGCGGATAGCCGCCTCTAGCGAGGCCAACGTCGTGTCCAGAAGCCGCCGAGTCGTCGCCGAAGGGGTGCCGATCGCATACGTGACCGCCGCGTCCGAATAATATCCATCGATCACCACCCCGCAGTCGATCGAAACAATGTCACCATCCTTCAACACGCGCTTCGAGTTGGGCATGCCGTGGACCACCTCTTGATTCACAGAGGTACAGAGCGCGGCCGGGAATCCGTGATAGCCCTTGAAAGCAGCAACGCCACCAAGCTCCGCGATCTTCGCCACTGCTATATCTTCTAGGTCCATGGTGGTCGCGCCCGGCTTTATCATGGGGACAAGCGCGTCATGTACACGGCGCAGCGCGATTCCAGAACGACGCATCTTTACAATTTCGGCGGGCGTCTTGATAAGAATAGCCATCTTAAATTTTTGGCCCACGCAGATGCTTCAATGCCGTAGTTATTGCTGTGGCCACCTCTTCGAGAGGGCAATCACCCTCAACCTGCTCAAAACGTCCACAAACGCGATAGTGTTCAATCACCGGAGCTGTCTGTGCTTCAAAAGTCTTCATCCGCTCCACAAATATTTCTTCGGAATCGTCCGTCCTCCGCATCAGCATCGCGCCCTCGAGGTTGCAGATATTAGGAACTTTCGGCGGATTGGAAAAGACGTTGTAAATATTTTTGCATACAGGACATGTGCGCCGCCCTGTGATGCGGCGCAGCAACTCATCGTAGCCTACCGCAAGGCTAACGGCGATCACAGGGACTGATTGCACAGATGCTAAATGACCATCGAGCCAGTCAGCCTGCGGGAGGGTCCGCGGATAACCATCTAAAACATAGCCGATTCGTGCGTCCGGCTGTATCAGGCGATCGGCCACCATTTGGTTCACCAGATCGTCCGGCACCAACTGACCATCTCTCATGAACCCTTCAGCAAGATCGCCAAGCTTCGTGTGCCGGGCGCGATGATCTCGGAGCAAATCACCCGTTGAGATCTGAGGTACTCCAAAAGCGGTCATGAGCCGACGTGCCTGCGTCCCTTTGCCAACACCGGGAGCACCCAAGAGAAGAACCGGCCCGAGCAGGAAGGTTCCCGTCGGTGCCGGTACGGATTGTGCTACGGGTATGCTCAACTAAAAAATATCCCTTACCAGCTGCGGCGGCCGCGAATACGCCCAGACTTCGGAGTGAATCCATCGTAATGCCGCATGATGAGTTGCGATTCGATCTGCTGCACCGTATCCATCGCCACGCCAACGACAATCAGCAGTGATGTACCGCCAAAATAGAAGTTGACGCCAAGCCCGTTCGTCACCCAGGTCGGGAAGCGATCGAAGACAGGCCCTATCAGCGGAAGATGGTTGAAGTGTATACCGCTCATTAGGAACATTGGAACTATGGAAATGATGATGAGGTAAATCGCGCCTACCAACGTGATCCGCGTCAGCACATCGTTGATAAAATCCGACGTCCTGCGCCCAGGGCGAATGCCGGGAATAAACCCGCCATACTTCCGCATATTATCGGCAATATCGTCCGGGCGAAACACAATAGAAATATAAAAATAAGCGAAGAAGATGATCGCCGCGAAATAGAGCAGCACATACCAGGGCTCTCCGGGGGCTATGCCTCTCATCAGGGGTCCAAAGAACTTTGTATCCCGTAGAGGTGTTCCGAAGAAGGGTACGCCCGCCAGCAGAAGCGGAGCCGATAAGATCGAGCTGGCGAAGATCACGGGCATCACACCGCCGGAGTTTACCTTGAGTGGCAAATGGGTCGACTGACCGCCCATCATCTTGCGCCCAACGATGCGCTTAGCGTATTGCACCGGTATGCGTCTCTCCGATCGTTCCACAAGCACGATAAACGCGACGACCGCGATCATGCCCGCGATTAGGATGACAATAGCCACCGGTGTAAACGCGCCCCACGCCCCATCTCGCGCCTTGGTATAAAGATCTTCAATACCGCGCGGCAAACCGACCACAATACCGGTAAAGATCAGTAACGACATCCCGTTACCAATGCCGCGCTCCGTGATCTGCTCCCCGAGCCACATGATAAAGGCCGTGCCGGTCGTCAGCGTTAGTACGCAGAGTGGCACGAAGAGCGCGTGGCTGATCGTTACCATCGACGCGCCTGTCGTCGTGTTGGTCAATGAAAGTGCAATGGCGGTCGATTGAACGATAGCCAGCAGCACGGTCACATACCGGGTCCACTGCGTGATCTTACGCCGCCCCAACTCGCCTTCTTTTTGTAACTTTGCCAGCGGTTCATAGATCACCGTCAGCAGTTGAAAGATGATCGAGGCTGTAATGTACGGCATGATGCCCAGCGCGAAGACGGTCAACTTTCTCAGGTTGCCGCCCGAGAACAGATCGACCAAACCCATGGCCGAGCCGGAGTTTTGGTTGAAGAACTGCGCCAGCATGTCGGCGTTGATCCCCGGTGTGGGGATGTGAGCGCCCAAGCGGTAAACGGCCAATAGGCCAAGCGTAAACACCACGCGCTTGCGAAGATCGGGAATGCGGAAGATATTGAGAATCTTGTCGAACATCGGAAGAGCGTACCTCGGAGAAGAAGAAGCGAGGGCGTGCCCCCCGCTTCCATTATGCAGCAACCGAACGATCGCAACTAGCCAATCAGTATTGCCTGGCCACCGGCGGCTTCAATGGCTGCCCTGGCCGTCGCCGAAAACTTATGCGCGTGGACCGTCACGGCGGTTGAGATTGCACCGTTGTTCAGCACCTTGATCAGCGCGCCTTTCTTGCGCAGCAGTCCAAGTGCGATGATATTTTCATGCGTGAACTCAGTGCCCGGATGCTCCGCCACGATCTCGGCGATGCGGTCCAGACCGAGTACCTGATATTCAACGCGGAAGATGTTCGTAAAACCACGCTTCGGCAGCCGTCGGTGCAGCGGCATCTGACCGCCCTCAAAGCCGCGCATCAACGACGAGCCCGAGCGCGAGCCCTGGCCCTTGTGGCCGCGGGTTGAGGTCTTACCCATGCCCGAGCCCATGCCGCGCCCTACGCGCTTCTTATTCTCATTTGCCTTTTTAGGGGCACGGAGATTTGATAGATTGCGAATTTCCATATTTCCTCGCTATAACGCCGGATTTGTCCGACTCGCTTGCATGCTGCTTGGTTAGACGACGCGGACCAGGTGCGGCACTTTGGCCACCATGCCGCGAATGGAGGGAGTATCCTCGCGCTCGACGATCTGGTGCAGCCGCGTGAAGCCTAAACCTTTAATGACGAGCTTATGCTTAACCGGCGTACATATTTTAGAGCGGAAATATTGGAGCTTGATCATGTTTTCGCTTGGCACGGGACTCTCCATCGTTTCTTAGAACGAATCTTCAGCAATGCCGCGCAAGAGAGCGACATCGGACTTGTTACGCAGCTGTACCAGCGCGTCAAAGGTGGCCTTAACAACATTATGCGGATTGGCCGAACCAAGTGACTTCGTCAGGACGTTCTGCACACCGGCCGAGGTCATTACCGCTCGCACGGTCTTGCCCGCGATCACCCCAGTTCCTTCCGGAGCCGGCTTCAACATCACCTGCCCCGCGCCGAAGTGTCCAAGCACTTGATGTGGAATCGTGGTCTGCGTCAGGTTGATCTTGACCAGGTTCTTCTTCGCCGCCTCAATGCCCTTACGGATCGCCTGCGGGACTTCTTTTGCCTTGCCTGAGCCATAGCCCACAATGCCCTCAGCTGGATCGCCAATCACTACTAGTGCGGCGAATGACATATTCTTACCGCCCTTAACGACTTTAGTAACGCGATTGATGGATACAACCTCATCTTTAAGGTTTAAGCGGTTCGCATCGAGCTTTTTTCTAAGTGTTGCCATACTTGTACCGCTTTCTGGCCGCCCGCAGGCGCCGTAACTAGAAATCGAGACCCGCCTCGCGCGCCGCGTCGGCCAGCGCCTTTACGCGGCCGTGATAAAGATAGCCGCCGCGATCGAAGACGATCTTTTTAATGCCCTTCTCGCGCGCCCGTTCCGCAATCAGTTTGCCAACCAATCGTGCCGCCGCGACGTTGCCGCCATAAGCCTTCTCTTCCGACTTCTTCCCAAAGGACGAAGCCGAGGCCAACGTCACGCCATTCAGGTCGTCAATCAACTGTGTATAGATGTGATTGAGCGAGCGGTAAACATTCAGGCGAGGCCGCTCGGCGGTACCCGACATCTTCTCCCGGATACGTGTATGGACTCGTTGACGGATTACATTGCGTTCACGTGGATTAATCATGTATCGTGCGCCTTCCTAAGGGCGTCTGCGGAATACCCCAGACGTTCGGTTATAAATTATTTCGCGCCGGTCTTGCCGACCTTCTTCTTTAACTTCTCGCCGGTATACCGAACACCCTTGTTTTTATAGGGGTCGGGCTTGCGCAGCGAGCGCATATCGGCGGCTACTTGGCCTACCTTCTGCCGGTCTATGCCTGAAATCGTTATATGTGTCTGTTTCGGATCGATGGTAACTTCAATGCCCGTAGGCAGCGGAAACTCAATCGGATGCGAGTAGCCAAGGGTAAATACAACCATGTTCTTACCCTTCAACTCCACGCGATACCCGATGCCGACAATGTCGAGGTCCTTCGTCCATCCAGTAGTAACGCCCGTGATGGCATTGAAGACCAAAGCGCGTGCTAAGCCATGAAACGCGGCTTGCTTGTCACTCTGACGCTCCGCGATCAACTGACCGTCTTTCTGCGCGAGCGTGATACCGCCGGGCAGCATAGCTGTGACCTTACCCTTCGGACCTTCGACCAGCACAGCGTTTCCATTTTCGCTAACGGTGTATCTCACGCCGATAGGGAGAGCGATCGGCTTTTTACCAATTCTTGACATCGGAATCTTCTTTCATGTGGCTTGCGAGTCGCGGGCTGTCGCCCGTTCCACTGCAGCCATTACGCACTACTACAGCTACCATACTTCAGCCAGAATCTCACCGCCTACACCTTCACGCCTTGCCTGGCGGCCCGTCATGACCCCCTTAGGCGTAGTCATGATGGAGATACCCAAACCACCCTGTACCCGACGAATCTCGTCCCGACCCAGATACACACGGCACCCCGGCCGCGAGATGCGCTTCAGGTCGCGAATCACCATCTCGTTGTTAGGCCCATATTTCAGGTAGACACGCAGCAACTTGACGCCACCCTCTTCGGTTGGCTTATAGTTTGCGATGTACCCCTCTTCCTTGAGAATGCGTGCAATCTCCGCCTTCAGCTTTGATGCGGGAACATCCAGCTTCTGATGGCGGGCGCGGATCGAGTTGCGTATGCGGGTCAAAAAGTCTGCTACCGGGTCAGTCAAATTCATCCAATCTCCTTCATCCCTCGTTCGCCGGCGCGTGTCTCGCGCAAGAACCAGCAGGAATGTTTGCTACAAATAAATCTGAGGAACCGTATCCAGACTGCTGCACTCGAACAGAGTGAGGTCTCTGGAAGTTACTGCTGGAACTATTCTACCAGCTTGACTTCACAACTCCTGGAATCTCGCCCTTGAGTGCCAACCCGCGAAAACACAGACGACATACGCCGAACTTACGTAGAAACGCCCGCGGACGACCACATATTTGGCATCGATTGTGCTGTCGAGATTTAAATTTCGGTTTAAGTGCGTCTTTGACGCGCTTCGCAGTGGTTGCCATAATATGTACTCTCTCTTGCTATAAAGTTAGGCACCGACGCGGAAGGGCATCCCAAATGCCTTCAGCAAGGTGCGAGCGCCGTTATCGTCTTTAGCGGTAGTCACGATGGTTACGTTCATACCCTTCAGCTTATCTACCTTCGCATAGTCAATCTCGGCAAAAATGAGTTGATCGCGTAGGCCGAGCGTATAGTTGCCCCGTCCATCGAAGCTCTTTACGGATACTCCACGAAAATCCCGCACTCGCGGCAACGCAATCGAGATCAGGCGGTCGAGAAACTCGTACATGGTGTCTCCACGCAGCGTTACCATCGCGCCGATCGGCATCCCTTCCCGCACCTTGAAGGCGGCAATCGATTTCTTGGCCTTCGTCGTCACGGGTTTTTGCCCGGCAATAGCTGCAAGATCGGCCACGAGGGGATCCATAATTTTGACATTCTGGGTCGCTTCGCCCAAGCCCATATTGATCACAATCTTTTCAAGCCTCGGAACCGCCATGGCATTCGTAATGCCTAACTCTTTCGAGATCGTTTGCTTGATCTCCGCGTTGTACTTCTCTTTCAACCGTGATGCCATTACCGCACTTCACTTTCTCCATGGGTTCCGGATTGTGACCTATGGCCCGTCTATCGATACGTGGGATGATCCGTATAAATCTGAAATCTAAACTACCGCTTCTTATCCGTAATAACATTACCGGAGACTTTGGAGAAGCGAACTTTCTTCTCGCCTTCCATCCGCGTACCGATTCGCGTCTTGTTACCATCGCCATCAAGGAGCATCACATTGGAAATATGGATCGTAGCCTCCTGCTCCGCGATGCCGCCCTGAATGTTTCGCTGCGGGTTTGGCTTCACGTGCTTCTTGATCATCATTACGCCTTCAACCAGCAGACGCTCCTTGTCAGCGATCACGCGTAATACGCGCCCCTGTTTACCCTTGTCCTTACCGGCAATAACGGCGACAACATCGTTCCGCTTGATCTTAATTTTGCTTGCTGCCATGGTGCAATCTCCCTATCTCGGCGATCTACTGCGTATGGCGGAGCCGGAATCCGCACTGAGTGAGACTAAATAACTTCGGGTGCAAGCGAGACAATTTTGAGAAACTTCTTATCTCGCAACTCCCGGGCAACTGGTCCGAAGACGCGCGTCCCGACTGGCTCGTTCGCATCGTTGATCACAACCGCCGCATTCTGATCGAAACGGATATACGTACCATCGCGCCTACGATACTCCTTATGCGTCCGGACAATGACTGCTTTTACAACCTTGCCTTTCTTGACCGTACCGTCGGGCGAAGCCTCTTTCACTGCTGCGGTGACAACATCGCCCAGCCCGGCTTTCTTACCTAGACCGCCGCCCAAGGGCAGGATTACCTGCAATTTACGCGCACCGGAATTGTCGGCGACGTCAAGAATGGTTCTCATTTGAACAGACATGGTGGATCTCCCTGCTGCGTGTCTCTAAATTTGTGTAGAGCTACTTCGCTGCGACCGCAGCCTTTTCATCAAGCGTGGTGGTCAACGAAGATCGTCGCACAATTTCTTCCAACGACCAGCGCTTCAACTTCGATAACGGCCGCGACTCGCGAATGCGCACCACGTCGCCAAGGCGCGCTGAGTTCTGCTCGTCATGCGCATAAAACTTCTTATTTGACTTCATCACGCGCTTGTACTTCGGGTGAGCCTTGCGCATTTCAATCTCTACCACGATCGTCTTTTGCATTTTTGTCGAGACGACAAGACCTACCTTTTCATTACGCCGGGGGGGTGCCTCAAGCTCCGTGGCGACCGACGGTGTCGTTCCCAACGCGGTGCTGTTCTGTTCGGTCTGCTCTATCTGCTCGGACATAATTACACCTTCTTCGCTTTCTTGCGGGCGGTACGCTGGCTCGGAGCCGGTGCGGCGTTGATCTTTTTGGGCTTGGCCGCCTGCTCGACGGCAATGGTACGCTGCCGGGAAATTGTCTGAATGCGTGCCACGTCGAGCTTGAGCGTTCGCAACTTCTTGATACCTTCATTGTTGCCCAGGGTCTTTTGAAAGCGGATGCGAAAGAGCTGCTCGCCAGCTTTCGCCTGCTCTGTCTTCAACTCTTCATCGCTTAGATTACGAATCTTTTCGAGTTCCATTTATTTACCTTCTTATACAAATCTACTTGGCCGCAACTGTGACCTTTACATCATGGCGCTGCACAAAACTTGTTCTCAACGGCAGCTTATGAGCAGCCAGCCGCATTGCTTCCTTCGCAAGTTCAGCCGTTACGCCCTCCATTTCGAATAGGATCTTGCCCGGACGAACTACCGCGACCCAATGGTCCGGAGCTCCCTTACCCTTGCCCATACGAGTCTCGGCCGGCTTCTTGGTAATAGGTTTATCCGGAAACAGGCGCAGCCATACTTTACCGCCACGCTTAATGAACCGAGTCATCGCAATACGGCTCGCCTCGATCTGGCGGTCGGTAATGTACCCGCACTCGAGTACCTTTAGACCGAAGTCACCAAACGACAGATCGGAGCCTCGCCACGCCTTCCCGCACATCCGCCCGCGCTGCTGTTTGCGAAACTTAACCTTCTTTGGCATCAACATAAATAAACCCTTTTAGCCCGCGCGAACTTTAGTCCGCGCAGGCATGATGAACTTAGGAGGCAAACGCGCCCGTTGTTGTCGAGACGGCCGGTTGGTCTCGCCGCTTCTTCTGCTCGTAGATGTCTCCACGATAGACCCATGTCTTCACGCCTATAATGCCGTAAGTCGTGTGCGCTTCGGAGAAGCCATAATCGATGTCGGCGCGTAACGTGTGAAGCGGCAGCCGCCCCTGTAAATACCACTCCGAACGCGCAATTTCATTCCCGTTCAGCCGTCCCGAAACGCGCACTTTGATACCTTTGCAGCCGAAGCGAAGCGCCGAGTCGACCGACTTTCGCATAGCGCGACGGAAGCTCACGCGTTTCTCTAACTGTAGCGCAATCGCCTCCGATACCAACTGCGCGTCAAGTTCTGGCTTATTAACTTCAAGGATGTCAATAAAAACTTCACGGCTTGTCCGCTTCTGAATGTCGGCCTTGAGCTTGTCGATCTCCGCGCCCTTGCGCCCGATGATAATCCCGGGGCGAGCCGTTCGAATAATTAGCCGCAGCTTATTGCCTGGCCGCTCCACTTCGACCGAGCTCACACCAGCCGCTTTCAACTTTTCACGCAACTCCGCCTTCAACTTAACATCCTCGACCAATAACTTGTCGTAGCCACGCTCCACAAACCAGCGTGATTTCCACGGCTTGTTGATGCCGAGGCGAAACCCATACGGATGGACCTTTTGTCCCATGACTTCCCTTTACTCCCGCCACTCTCCGGTTGAGCCGGAAGGACGCATTCGCCAAACCTTAATCTTACAAGAACCATCTACCTTATGGACTTATTTGCAGGAACTTTCTTCGTCTTAATGCTTGGTGTAGGCGTACTTACTGCAGCCACGGATTTCTTTTCCGCCACGGTCACGATAATATGCGCCATCCTGCGCTGGTAACGAAACGCCCGGCCCATCGGTGCGGGACGGATACGCTTCATCCGCGGTCCTTCATTTGCGATCGCCGTACGTACGTAGAGATTGTCAACGTCCACGTCGAACCCCTGCTCGTCCGACACATACGTCGCGTTCTGGATCGCTGACCGTAGCACTTTCTCAATAACGGGAGCCATTTTCTTCGTTGAAAAATGTACAGTGTTGATCGCCTGCTCGACACGTAAACCTTTAATCATGTCCAGCACCAGCTTGGCCTTCTGTGGACTGGTGCGCTGGAAGCGTACTTCCGCGCGAAACTCTCGAACTTTTTCGATTGCTATCTTCGACATGGCAACTTCCTTCAACTTGGGTACGCCGAAACACAGGCGCGTGCTGCAAATATAGTGAAACCAATTATTTCGGCTTGGCTGAAGACTCTGAGGCGCGTGCGGAATGCCCCTTGAACGTCCGCGTGGCGGAGAACTCGCCCAGCTTATGCCCCACCATGTTTTCAGTTACATATACTGGAATAAATTTGCGTCCATTATGAACGGCTATGGTGTGTCCTACAAAATCCGGATGAATCGTCGAACGGCGCGACCACGTGCGTAGCACCTTCTTATCATTCGCCTGGTTCATCGTGTCGATCTTCTTCATCAGGTGATTGTCGATGAAGGGACCCTTCTTTGCGCTGCGTGCCATGCTGTTGCTCCTGCTTGCCGGTTACGGTGCTCGATAGGACGAATCGCTCAGCGATCCCCTGCTGCGACTTGGTCTGACTACTGCCAACTACTTGCTTCGGCGTGAGACGATGAATACGTCGGTTCGCTTATTGTTGCGGGTCTTGTAACCACGTGTCGGTTGGCCCCAAGGCGTAACGGGATGCCTTCCACCCGAGGTCTTACCCTCACCGCCGCCATGCGGGTGATCGACAGGGTTCATCGAAACGCCGCGGTTCGCCGGACGTATGCCCTTCCACCGATTACGTCCCGCTTTGCCGATGGTGACATTCTCGTGGTCCGTATTGCCAACCTGGCCGATGGTCGCCATGCACTCGATCAGCACTCGTCGCGTCTCGCCCGAAGGTAGTTTCAAAAGCGCGTATTCGCCTTCCTTGGCGATCAAGTTTACCTGCGCGCCGGCTGAACGAGCCATCTGCGCGCCCTTGCCTGGACGCAGCTCAATATTGTGCACGATCGTTCCAGTAGGTATGCTCTTGAGCGGTAAAGCATTTCCTACCAAAATGTCCGCATCCGGCCCGCTCATGATCGACTGACCCACCTTCAATCCGATCGGCTGAATGATGTAACGCTTTTCGCCGTCCGCATAATGGATCAGCGCAATTCGCGAACTGCGGTTCGGGTCGTACTCAACCGTCGCCACCGTGCCCGGAATGCCGTACTTATCGCGCTTGAAGTCAATCAAGCGCAGTTTCTGCTTATGTCCGCCGCCCTGATGGCGAATCGTCATGCCGCCGGCATTGTTGCGTCCGCCCGTGCGCGGCTTTACCGACAACAGCGGCTTGTGCGGCTTATCCGTTGTCAGATCGCTATTAACTAGCTTAGTCGCAAAGCGAAGACTCGGGGTAATCGGTCGAAAGGATTGAATCGGCATCGTCTTGTTCCTTCAAAATTGCATGGCGCACTCTAGGCGCGAACTTACAAACTATTCAAATAATCCGGCATTTTCTCGCCACTCTTCAGGCGAACATAGGCTTTCTTCCAGTCAGGACGATATCCGGAGAATTTACCCCGGCGGCGCTCTTTGCCTTCAACCGTAGCCGTTCGGACACCGTCTACTTTAATCTTGAAAAGCGTCTCAACCGCTTGTTTTACTTCAATCTTTGTCGCCTTCAACGCGACCTCGAAGACCAATGTGTTCTGCGTCTCTTTGACTGTCATGCCCTTCTCGGTAATAAGAGGCCGTCGGATTACGGTATAGAGAGTAGGCATTATGCGGCCTCCTTCGTGTCTTGGTTGCTTTCGATCCGCTTCCGCTTCGCGAGATGTTTCTGCAATGTGTCTTGCAGTGCTTCGAGCGCGTCGACGGAGAAAATTGCGTGCTCGTACTTCAGCAGATCGTAAGGATGCACCTCGGAGCTCAGCACCAGCTCCACTCCCTGCAAATTACGTGAGCCGAGATATAACTTTTCATCCAGCTTTCGGCTGGATTCAACCAAGAGCGTCGTCTTGCCCGCGTCCAGCTTCGTAATAGCGGCTCGATATAGTTTCGTCTTTGGCTCGGCCGCGATAAACGAATCCACAATTGTCAGCTTGCCATCCGCCAACTTGGCCGCCAGTGCCGAACGCAACGCGCCCATCAACTTTTTCTGCGGAAACGCATACTCATAGCTACGTGGCTGCGGCCCATGGACCGTACCGCCGCCACGCCAGAGTGGCGTTCGTATCGACCCGACGCGCGCTCTACCTGTACCCTTCTGCTTCCAGAGCTTCTTACCCGCGCCCGAAACATTCTTACGCGTCTTGGTAGCGGCCGTGCCCTGGCGAAGCGCGGCGCGATAGTGCTTCACCGACTCCCAGAGCAACGCATCGTTTACCTCGCTCGCGAAGATTGCATCATCGAGCGGAAATGTACCGACCGCTTCTCCCGCAAGATTCATTACCTTTGCATCCATCATCTGAAACTCTCTCTTCTCGCCCGCCATCCATGCGGCGGCCCGTAACCTTGTTTCTTCCAACTGCGGACAAACCGCGTAAACTTATTTCTTCTTCGACGGTGCGGCCTTCTTTGAAGCCTTCAGTGCATCTTTCGTTGCCGCTCCGGCAAATCCACGACGCTCGCGCGGTGGTGCCTTTGCTTTTGAAATCAGTACGAAACCATCTCTCGGGCCGGGCACTGCCCCCTCCACCAAAATAAGATTGTCGTCCAAGTCGATGCCACGAATCCGCAGATTCCTCACCGTAATTTGTGCCGCGCCCATATGCCCCGGCATCCGCTGGCCGGGAAACACACGCGACGGAAACGATGAAGCGCCAATCGAACCTTGCACCTGAAACATATGCCCGTGCGACTTCGGTCCACCGCCAAAACCATGGCGCCGGATAACGCCCGCAAAGCCCCGGCCCTTCGACGTGCCGATCACATCCACAAAACGCTCTTCGTTGAAGATGTCAACCAGTACGCGATCGCCAGCCTTGTCCGCGACTACGGTCTCACCGTTACCGGCCTTCACAGCCTCAATCGGCACCTCGCGAATCTCTTTCACGGGCGGTGCGCTCGACTTGGCAAAATGGCCGGTCATCGCCTTGTTAATCTTTGATGCCTTGACGAAGTCCACATAACCGATCTGCGCGGCGTCATAGCCATCCGTCGCCATCGTCTTCAATTGCGTAATAACACACGGACCAGCCTTCAGCACCGTTACCGGATGCACATCGCCCCGCTCATCGAAGATCTGCGTCATGCCGATCTTCTTACCAAGAATCCCCATTATCGCCATCGTAATTCCCTTTCCTCATCATGCTGAGTCACTCAGCACTGCCGGTACTACGTACTACTTCTGAACAGTTTTAATCTCAACGTCTACGCCAGCTGGAAGGTCCAGTTTCATGAGCGCGTCGACCGTCTGCTGCGTCGGCTCTAAAATATCGATCAGTCGCTTATGAGTACGGATTTCGAAGGCCTCGCGCGACTTCTTATCCACGTGCGGAGAGCGAAGAACACAATACTTATTCTTCATGGTGGGTAGCGGAATCGGTCCCGCCACCTGCGCTCCCGTGCGCTTCGCCGTTTCGACGATCTCGCTGGTCGACGTGTCTAGCACACGATAGTCATACGCCTTCAATCGGATCCTGATTCTCTGTCCCGCCATAATCGCAACTCTTTCCGCTTACTAACCAAAGATCGTTTGCAGTGGCTGCCGCCACATAACCCTCTACGTGGCGGCAGCCCTCGTGATGCTTGTCCGATTACTCCTACTTGATAATCTCGGAGATCGTGCCCGCGCCCACCGTGCGGCCACCCTCGCGAATGGCGAACCGCAAACCCTTCTCCATCGCGACCGGCGTATGGAGCGTGATTTCGAGCTGCGTATTGTCGCCCGGCATCACCATCTCCGTTCCCTCAGGCAGCTTCGCCGATCCGGTAACGTCCGTGGTACGGAAGTAAAATTGCGGGCGGTAGCCGTTGAAGAAGGGCGTGTGACGACCACCTTCTTCCTTCGACAGGACGTAAATCTCGCCCTTGAACTGGGTGTGTGGTGTGATCGATCCCGGCTTTGCCAACACCATCCCGCGTTCCACGTCTTCTTTCGCAATACCGCGGAGCAGGAGACCAGCGTTATCGCCGGCAAGACCTTCGTCAAGCTGCTTCTTGAACATCTCGACGCCCGTGCATACGGTCTGCTGCGTGTCGCGGAAACCGACGATCGAGCAAGGCTCACCCACCTTGATCTTGCCGCGCTCGATGCGGCCCGTGACCACCGTGCCTCGGCCCGAGATAGAAAAAATATCTTCAATCGGCATCAGGAAGGGCTGGTCGATGGCGCGCTCCGGCTGCGGGATAAACTTGTCGACCGCCTCCATCAGCTCGTCGATCTTCGCTTCCCATTGGGCTTCGCCATTCAGCGCGCCAAGCGCCGAGCCGCGAATGATCGGCGTGTCATCGCCTGGATAATCATACTTCGACAACAGCTCGCGAACTTCCATTTCCACCAGCTCGATCAGCTCCTCGTCTTCAACCGCGTCGCACTTATTCAGAAAAACTACAATGTACGGTACGCCGACTTGACGCGCGAGCAGCACGTGCTCCTTGGTCTGCGGCATCGGACCGTCGGTGGCAGCTACGACAAGAATAGCTCCGTCCATCTGCGCCGCGCCCGTAATCATGTTTTTGATATAGTCCGCGTGGCCTGGGCAATCGACGTGCGCGTAGTGACGATTCGGCGTCTCGTACTCCACGTGGGAAGTCGCGATGGTAATGCCGCGCTCGCGCTCTTCGGGAGCGTTATCAATCGTGTCGAACGAACGGAAGGTGTTCTTCGGATTGTGCTTCGAGAGCACCTTCGTGATCGCGGCGGTCAGCGTGGTTTTGCCGTGGTCGATGTGGCCGATCGTGCCGATATTGACGTGCGGTTTAGACCGGTCAAACTTTTCCTTGCCCATGATAATGCTCCTTATGCTGAAGTTCTAAAGCCGTTGTATTGCTTTATATAGTGGAACCTGTTACTTGCTGTCCTTGCCCTGCACTTTGGCGATGATCTCTTCCGAGACCGAGCGGGGTGCCTCTTCATACTGCTTGAACTGCATCGAGTAGTTCGCCCGGCCTTGCGTGGACGACCGCATATGCGTGGCATATCCGAACATCGTGCTCAGCGGGACCGAAGCCTGAATCGCTTGCGTGCCACCCACCATCTCCATGCCCTCGATCCGTCCTCGTCGCGAGTTGAGATCGCCAATAATCGTACCCATATACTCTTCCGGCACTGTTACCTCGACCGACATGATCGGCTCGAGCAGCACCGGCTTGGCTTTCTTCGCGGCTTCCTTGAAAGCCATCGACCCAGCGATCTTGAAAGCCATTTCGTTCGAGTCAACATCATGGTAACTGCCGTCGTAGAGCGATACCTTAATGTCGACCATCTCGTATCCAGCCAAAACACCGCGCTGCATTGCGTCCTGTATGCCTTGGTCGATCGGCTTCACGTATTCCTTCGGGATTGAACCGCCCTTGGTATCGTTGGTGAACTCGTAGCCCTTGCCAGGATCGTTCGGCGCGATGCGAATCTTGCAGTGACCATAGTTACCCGAACCGCCCGTTTGCCGGATGTACTTGCCCTCTGCGTCTGAGTTCGACCGGATCGTTTCGCGGTAGTTTACCTGCGGCTTACCGACGTTCGCCTCAACCTTGTACTCGCGCATCATGCGGTCAACGATGATCTCAAGATGCAACTCGCCCATCCCGGCGATGATCGTCTGGCCGGAATCGATATCCGTTCGCACGTTGAAGGTAGGGTCCTCCTGCGCCAGCTTCGCCAGCGCCATGCCCATCTTCTCCTGATCGGCCTTCGTCTTCGGCTCAACCGCAACCTCGATCACCGGCTTCGGGAAGTCGATCGACTCCAAAACCACGGGTTGCTTGTCGGTACAGATCGTATCGCCAGTTACAAGATTTTTCAGTCCCACGGCCGCGCAGATATCACCAGCCAGAATCTCCGTGATCTCTTCGCGCTTGTTCGCGTGCATCTTCAGCAAGCGGCCGATACGCTCCGTCTTGCCCGTGCGCGGATTCAGCACCGAATCACCCGTCTTCAACTGGCCCGAGTACACCCGGATAAAAATCAGCTGTCCTACGAACGGGTCCGTCATGATCTTGAATCCAAGCGCCGAGAAAGGCTCCGCGTCATCCGCCTTGCGAATGATCTCCTGCTCCATATTGTCCGGATTGTGACCGATCATGGGAGGAATATCGAGGGGACTCGGCAAGTAGTCCACTACTGCGTCAAGCAGCGTCTGCACCCCTTTATTCTTGAACGACGATCCGCAGAGCACCGGAAAGATCTTCATCGCGATCGTCGCTTTACGGATTCCGGACTTCAGCTGAGCCTCGGTCGGTTCCTCGCCTTCGAGGAACAGATTCAAAATTTCGTCGTCAGAGTCCGCGACTGCCTCTATCAAAGCATGACGCGCCTCTTGAGCTAGCTCAAGCAGGTTGGCTGGAATCTCCTCGATCGAATACTCCGCGCCCATCGTCTCGTCGTGCCAAAGAATAGCTTTCATCGTCACTAGATCAACGACGCCGGCAAACTTCGCCTCCGCGCCGATAGCAATATTGATCGGAACCGCACGCGCCCCGAGCCGCTCGCGGATGGTCTTCGTAGCATACACCGCGTCCGCGCCGGCCTTGTCCATCTTATTGATAAAACAAATGCGGGGAACCTTATACTTGTCCGCTTGCCGCCACACCGTCTCCGATTGCGGTTGCACCCCGGCGACCGCGTCGAAGCAAGCCACCGCGCCGTCCAGTACGCGCAGGCTGCGCTCCACCTCAGCCGTAAAGTCCACGTGCCCCGGCGTGTCAATAATATTGACGCGAATGTTCTTCCAGGTGCAGGTCGTCGCGGCGGAGGTAATCGTAATGCCGCGCTCCTGCTCCTGCTCCATCCAGTCCATGGTCGCCGTACCTTCATGCACCTCGCCGATACGATGCGTGATGCCCGTATAGAAAAGAATGCGCTCGGTCGTCGTCGTCTTTCCGGCGTCGATATGCGCCATGATCCCGATATTCCGGCAACGATTTAAAGGTGTAGTGCGCGCCACGGTCGTGTCTCTCGTCTGCGGGGCTGAACCCGCTGGTTTTCTTACATCTCATCTAAAACTGCAAGCTACTATCCAGCAATGGCCTTACCAGCGATAATGCGCGAACGCCTTATTCGCCTCGGCCATGCGATGAACGTCTTCTTTCTTCTTCATCGCCGCCCCCCGCCCATTAGCCGCGTCCAACAGCTCGGCCGTCAGCTTCTCGACCATGCCCTTTTCACCACGCGCCCGGCCATACGTCACCAGCCACCGGATCGCCAAGGAGGTGCGCCGCTCGGGAAGCACTTCGATCGGTACCTGGTAGTTAGCACCTCCCACACGCCGACTCTTCACCTCAAGCAGCGGCTTGCAGTTCTCAATAGCTTTTTTGAACAATTTCAAGGCCTCGTCGCCGCCCTTCTGCTCCAGGTTCGTCATAGCGGTGTAGAAGATGCCCTGCGCTGTCGACTTTTTGCCACCCCACATCATCGAATTGACAAACTTCGTCACCAAAGTCGAGTCATAGACTGGGTCCGGTGAAACTTCCCGCTTGGCGATGTAACCTTTTCTAGGCATTTTTCTCGTCTCGTCTTCCTTCAGGGCCGTCGACCTCTCAAGCGCCTGAACCTAATTGTTTGGACTTGCAACCGAAAACTTACTTTCCCGCCGCCGCCTTGGGACGCTTCGCCCCATACTTCGACCGGCTCTGCATCCGCTTCGCCACGCCGACTGAATCCAACGTGCCACGGACCACGTGATACCGTACACCCGGCAAATCTTTTACGCGGCCGCCCCGAATCAGCACAATCGAGTGCTCCTGCAGATTGTGCCCGATCCCGGGAATGTAGGTCGTGACCTCAATCCCGTTCGTCAGGCGGACTCGCGCAACCTTGCGCAGCGCCGAATTGGGCTTTTTAGGAGTCTGCGTATACACGCGCGTGCAAACTCCGCGCCGTTGCGGCGATCCCTGCAACGCCGGACTGGCGGTTTTGTAACGAGTGGGCGTTCTGCCCTGCTTGACGAGCTGATGAAACGTAGGCACTAAAACTCCTTCATTACTGCTCAAAACTTGAGATCCGCTCCGCCGGAAGATGATTCACGCTTGCGCCTCACACGCAAAATAATGAGGACGCTGAAGCGCCTCGTGCGAAGAATCCTCCTGCTTCGCGTCTGAAATTACATAACCCAGACGAAAACAGTCGACGGTGGCCGAGCGTTCTTTCTTCATACCGAAGAAGCCGACTCCGTTTCGCTGTCCCGGCCCGTATAGCCCATACCAAGGTGGAGGGTGTCACAGGCACGATTGCGATAGGCCGCAACCAGTGTAGGCCTGCGGTAATAAATCTCTTGTATCCAGTGTAGCGCAGTCACGCCTAATTTAAGTGACCGGCTCGGCTTTTCTCTGCCCGAAACAACGCCGTTGCCGGCGAAGCATTCCGGATACGCGCGGAACCTTCTAAAGGTATCAAGCACACGCCTGTGCGTCAACTCATCTTGCAAAATTGTCGTCGCGGACCGTGCTAGCCTGTCGAAATGCGCCTAGCTTCCGCTCCCACCCTCCTCCTTGCGCTCTCCGGCACCGTCGCCCTAGCCCAGTCCGCGCCTAAGACCGTAAATCCCAAAATCACGTCCCTCCTCGAAGAGCTCCGCAAAACCCGCGCCCCGCAACAAGCCGCCATCTCCCCCGATGCCACCACCGTCGCCTGGACCGCCCGCGCCACCGACGGCACCACCCTCTATCTTTCCCCAATCACCGGAACCGGAACCGCCCGCACCATCGAGACTGGCGCAAAGGCCGCCAAGTGCGCCAACACTCTCCCCACCTGGTCCCCCGATGGCGACACCCTCGCCTTCGTCTCCACCTGCACCGAAAAAGCCGACGGCCAGGCCCAAATCTTTCTCTGGTCCAAAGCCACCGGCAAGTCCCGCCAGCTCACCCGCGTCACCGGCTCCATCGAAGCCCCCGCCTGGTCCCCCGACGGCAAATCCATCGCCTTCCTCTTCGTCGAAAACGCCACCCGCACCGCCGGTGCCCTCGACGCCATGAAACCGCCCGCCGGTGTCATCGGCGAAGACGGCGTTGAAGTGCAGCGCGTGTATGCGGTTAATTCCAATAGTGGAGGTGGTCAATGGCTGACACCCGGCTCCCTACATGTGTATGAATTCGATTGGGCACCCAATTCTGCAAACCTCGCATTTGTGGCAGCTAACCCACCCGGGGAAAATACATGGTGGATCGCTAAGCTCTATACCAAAGTTCTCGGCTCACTCGCAACGTGCATCGATCCGAATCAAGCCTGCTCCATCAATGGACCGCTACAAGGGCCCCCGCGAGTAGTGCTTGACACGCAAACCACCCCCGGCTCCCTCCACAACCTCCAGATCGCCGTTTCCCGCTACTCCCCCGACGGCAAACAGATCGCCTTCATCGGCGGCCTCATGTCCGACCAGGGAGCCACCGGCGGCGATATCTATCTCATTCCCTCCGCCGGCGGCACCCCAAAGAACCTCACCCCCAACCGCCTCGCCTCCCCCGTCTTCCTCCACTGGGTCGACGACACCAAGCTCGGCTTCACCGAGCACCTCGGCGGCTCTTCCCGCATCGCCGTGCTCGACCTTGAAACCGGCGCCGACATCCCCGATGTAGGCGTTACCTTCCCCGAGTCCATCGGCGCGGGCACCCTCGCCATGAGCGTCTCCACCTCGCGCTCCTCCCGCTCCGTCGCCTTCATCCGCTCCTCATTCGACCGCGCCCCCGAGGTCTGGGCCGGCGAGCTCGACTCCCTCCATCAGATCTCCCACCTCAACGACGCGCTCAAGCCTGCCTGGGGCAAGACCGAAGACATCACCTGGTCCAACGACAGCTTCAAGGTCCAGGGCTGGCTCCTCTACCCCGCCAACTACAACCCCTCGAAAAAGTATCCGCTCCTCACCTTCGTCCACGGCGGCCCCTCCTCCGCAGTCGTCCCCCGCTGGCCCGGCGCGGGCTATGGCGAAGCTCCCTTCTCCGCCATGGGCTACTTCGTCTTCATGCCGAACCCGCGCGGCAGCTACGGCCAGGGCGAAAAGTTCACTCAGGCCAATGTCAAAGACTTCGGCTACGGCGACCTTAAAGACATCGAAGCAGGCATCGACACCCTCGAAAAGCGCCTCCCCATCGATAAGGACCGCGAAGCCCTCACCGGCTGGAGCTACGGCGGCTTCATGACCATGTTCGGCGTCACCCAGACGACGCGCTTCCACGCCGCCGTCGCCGGGGCGGGCATCTCCAACTGGAAGTCCTACTACGGCGAAAACTCCATCGACCAGTGGATGA
>CAXTRY010000029.1:4084-28935 GCA_964246805.1 uncultured Acidobacteriaceae bacterium | reverse complement strand
CACCCACACGCGAGTCAAAACCGAACCCGGCGACTACCGCCTCTTCTACGCGAACGTCCGCGACGCCATTCTTGGGAATGCGCCCCTCGCCGTCCCCGCCGAACAAGGCTTCCGCGTCGTCCGCCTCCTTGAACTCGCCCGGCAAAGCAGTGAACAGCGTCGCACCTTACCGGTTATCTTCTAACTCCCGAGCTTATACTTCGTCTCCGCCAGCCGGAACATGGGACGCCACAGCAGCCGGTTCGTTGTCACCACCATCAGCGAGATCATCACGGTCGCTACCAGTAGGACCGCCAAGTCATCCCGCTCCGTGGCCTCGGCAATCTGCGCTCCCAGCCCAAGCGTCTGGAGCGTCTGGTTGTGCAAACGAAAGTATTCAGCCACGATGCTCGCGTTCCAGGCACCTCCCGAAGCCGTGACCATCCCGGTAATCAGAAACGGAAAGATACCCGGCAGAATCACCGTCCGCCAACGCTGCACCGTGGAAAACCGGAACAGCGTGGCCACCTCCTTCAGGTCCGTTGGAATGGCCAGCGCCCCGGCAATCACGTTAAACAGGATGTACCACTGCGTCACCAGCAGCATCAGCAGGATCGATCCCAGTCCCAGCCCGCCGCCCGCGCTCACCAGCGCCAACAGCAGCACGGGAAACAACGCCGTCGCCGGCACCGACGCCGCGATCTGCGCCAGCGGCTGAGCGATGCGCGCCAGCCGCGGATGCGACCCGATCGCCACGCCGACCGGGATCGTCCAAAGCGCCGCCAGCACCAGCGACAGATTCACCCGGCCAAACGTCGCCGCCGCGCCCTTTAACAGCTCGACATACTGTGCAGCCTGGACCGGACGAACCAGCTCGACGGTTTGCTTCACCAAAAACACCGCCAGCGCAACGAGCGCGAGCACCAGCAGCGTGTTCAGCAGCGTATGCGACCGTCGGCTGGTCACTTCCTCAAGCGGCCCAACCTTCACTCGCTCGGCCCGATGCTTGGCCAGCGCAGAATAGACCCGCTCGCCCAGCGGCTCCGTCGTATGCCGCCGCAGCGCGGCAAGCGCGTTCGAGTGCGTCAGCAGATGCAGCATCGGCGACACTACCCGTTTCGAGCTCTCCACCTGCTCGAACTTAAACTTGTCCGACCACGCGATCAGCGGCCGCCACACCAGCTGGTCGGTCGCCACGATGATCGCCACCATCGTCAGCAACCCGTAGGCAATGGCGCGTCCGTTACCTTGGTCGGCCGCGGTCTGGAGGTACGATCCCAGCCCCGGCAGCCGGAAGTCGCGCGACCGGAAGTGGAACATCTCGCAGGCCATCAGGAAGAACCACGCGCCCGCGACCGACATAATCGAGTTCCACACCAGACCGATGGCCGCGTAAGGAAGCTCCAGTTGGAGCAGCCGCTGTAGCGGCGAGAAGCGGTAGATCGCCGTCGCCTCCCGCAGCTCGCGCGGGATGCTCTTCAGCGAGCCGTAGAAGGAGAACGCCATGTTCCACACCGCGCCGGTAAAGATCAGCACGATGGCGCCCAGCTCCACGCCGAGGTGCCGCGTCGGAAAAAGTCCGACCATCGCCAGCATCACCCCCGGCAGAAAACTCAACACGGGTATCGATTGCAGGATATCCAGAACCGCCATCATGAACGGTTCCATGCGCGGGCTGTACGCGGCCGTATAGCCGTAACCGATGGCAAACACCAGGCTAAGTACATAGGCAATGCCGATCCGCACCAGCGAGTAGAACGAATATAAAGGCAGCGCGCCCGGACTCAGCGACACCACCATCTCTACATTCGGCGGTCCCGCCCAGAACTTTGCAATCAGCACGATACAGTAGAAGATCGCCAACCCGATGACCGCCACCGCCAAGTCCATGACGAACGGCCACGAACGCTTCAACACTTGCGCCCGCGCCAGCGTCTCACGCCCGCGGCTATAGCCCGGCAGCTCGATCACGCGTCGATCTCCGCAGTTTCTTCTGCTCCATGGTGGAGCTTTGCCGCGCGCATAAATCGCCGCCGCGCCGCGTCGAAGTCGAAGAGCTCCGCATACCGGCCCCAGTTGATCGCCGTCTCCAACTGCCGCAGCGTCTCGTCCTCGGTAAACTGCTCGTCCAGCATGTCGTGGAAGAACTCCTCCGAAACCGTACCGTCGCTCTTGGCTTCGACGGCTTTCACGATCTGGCGCAGCAGCAGTACATGCTCGACCGCCGCCACGCGGAACAGTTCTTTCTGCCGCAAAATCTCCGAGTTCGCGTAATCCGCGCCGGTTGCGGTGATGGCTGCATCGCCTTCGACAACGGTTAGAAAACCCAAGAGCTGCGCCGCGTCCACGATCGGCAGCAGGTCGTCAATCTCAAAGCCCAGATCGTCAGCCAGTCGGTAGATGTCATCTTTACCCTGATGATCGAGTACCAGCTCCAGCAGGCCCGCGATGCCGCCCGGTCGCGCGTGAGGCAACATCTGATAGTGCTGCCGGCGGATCGCGCTCTGTTCCTTGCCGGCGGGCGTCGTCGGTAGCTCCGGAGGCTGTGCGTCCGGCTTGGTCAGCACCTTATAGATGTAATCCACCAGCTGCGTAAAACCCGATGCCTTGCGGTCGCGCGGGTGCGCCAGCGTCACCTTGAAGTCCGTTCGGATGTGACCGGGGTTGCGCCCCAGCACGATGATCCGGTCCGCCAACAGCACGGCCTCCTCAATGTTGTGCGTCACGATAAAGATTGACTGCGTCGGAATGGTCTTCTTCTGCCAAAGCTCCAGGAGTTCACTGCGCAGGTTCTCGGCCGTCAGCACGTCCAGGGCGGAGAATGGCTCGTCCATGAACAAGACCTCCGGCTGCACGACCAGCGCCCGCGCGAAGCCAACCCGCTGCCGCATCCCACCCGACAACTCTTTTGGGTATGCTCCTTGAAAACCATCCAGTCCCACCGTGTCCAGCATCTTCAACGCCTGCTTGCGACGCTCCCCGGCTTCCGTGCCGCGCGCCTTCAGCGGAGCCTCCACATTCTCGAGCACCGTCAGCCACGGAAACAGCGCGAAGCTTTGGAAGACGATCGAGACGTTGACCTCAGCCATGGCGATCGGCTGCTCATGCCAGAAGACCTCGCCCGCGGAAGGCGTCGAAAGCCCCGTCAACATTCGCATCAGCGTCGACTTGCCCGAGCCCGAAGGCCCCAGCAGCGCGACGATCTCTCCCGGCACGATCGACAGGTCCGTTGCCGAGATCACCTGAATGCGGTTTTCGCTCGGCTGGGCGTAATATTTTTCAACGCGCCGTGCGCGAATGATGGCGTTCTGCATAATGAAGGAACGTACTCTCCGAAGATCGCGGGACGGCCGCCTCGCACCGGGACATCCACACTGCCGTCAGCGTATCATTGGGGTGCGCAACCATGTGTAAATGCCTGCTCTTTCGCGTAGGCTATTTGCCGTGTACTCTTTGTCATGGTTGAGTCGATCGTTCTAAAGAACTGGGGATATCTTGTATGACTGAAACAGCCGCCACTCCCGCGAAACCTCGCGTCCTTGTCGCCGATGACGAGCAGGTGATCGCAAATACCTTGGCGATCATCCTCAACCAGGCCGGCTTTGAAGCACGGGCCGTCTACAGCGGCGAAAAGGCTCTTGAAGCCTTGGACGCCTTCCAACCCGACATGCTCATCTCCGACGTCATCATGACCGGCATGACCGGCATCGACGCCGCTATCGCCACACGCCAAAAGATGCCGAAGTGCAAGATACTGCTCTTCTCCGGCCAGGCCGCCACCGCCGATTTGCTTGAAAAAGCCCGTTCCCAGGGCCACGAATTCGAAATCCTCGCCAAGCCCGTTCACCCGACGGACTTGCTTGCCAAGCTCCGCGCCTAAACTGATAGCAGTCTCGGCAAGCGATCCCCAGAAGTTTAACTCGGCCGCTTTCGCGCCTTGATCTTGACGGCGGGAACACCGGCGTACACGGTCCACGGCTCTAAATCACGTGTCGCCACCGACCCTAGACCAAGCACGGCACCCGCACCGACGTTGACTCCCGGCGCCACGGAAGCCCGTGCACAAATCCACGCGCTTGCGCCGATCTCCATCGCATAGGCCAGCAATGGAAACGCCGGATCGTCGAAGTCATGCGTAGCCCCGCACACATAGGCCTCCTGTGAGAGGATTGCGTGCGAGCCGAATCGCATGGGCGCGGGATTGTAAATCTCTGCCCCGTCGGCCGCGGTTACCTGGTCGGCGCAGACGAGATTCCACGGGGCCCACACCTTGGATTTTGGATAAAAATGGCAGTGTGGCCCCATCGTCGCCCCAAAGCTTTGCAGCAGCCATGATCGCCATCCATGCAGCGGTCGGGGAGAGGTCCGGTACAGCAGGACCCAGCAAAGGTTCCAAAGCAATCGCTTCAGCTGATTGCCACGCGAGAACGCCGGCCGAAGGTACGGATCGGCTGCTGTCTCCGGAGCAATATGCTGCGCCGCGTTATAGTGGGCTTGCTTCGCCATGAGCAGCCTCCTCCCCGCGCCACAAAGGCTCGAAGACACGCACGATCTCCTGTGCATTGGCGCGCATATCGTATCGTTTCAGGAACGTCGCGCGAGCACGAAGACCCATCGTCGCGCGTTCAGCCGGCGGCATTCCAATCCATTCCTGCAACAACCGCACCGTTCCTTCCAGAGTATCTACATCCATAAGTCCCGCGCCGTCCATGGCGATGTCCGGAGCGATGTTCACCTTATCCGACAAGAGGACCGGTCTGCCGCAGGCCATAGCTTCAGCCGCCGCGATCCCGAAGTTTTCCTGATGAGACGGCAAAACAAAAGCTTCCGACGCAAGGAACGCTCCCCACTTCGCCGCTCCCTCCAACATGCCCGGCCAATGGACACGCCCGCTCAGCCCGGCACGTTCCAGCAGCAATATCAATTCCTTACGCCATCCCTGCTGGTCCGGCCCAGCCATCACCAGATCGAGCTCGGGATCGAGTTCGGCGCAGCATCGGAATGCCTCCACCAGCAGATCGCAACCCTTCTTGCGGTGGATGCGGCCTAGAAAAAGCAGAAATCGACGCTGACGCACGGCCGGGCAGATCGACTGGAATGCACTCCGTGCCTCCTCGGGATCGCCCTCCGGTCCCGTCGCGCCAAACGCCGCCACATACGGCCTCCAACGATGCAGCCAGAAGCTCTCCCGCGCCAGTCGCTCTTCCGCGGCACAGGTGAATAACACCCGGTAGGCTCCGCGCAGTACCCAATACTCCGCCGCAAGCCACCATAGCCATTTCTTTATATGCTTGAGCGGAAAAGCCCGCTTGAAGTAGGGGTCGAGCATTCCATGCGTAAACACCGCGTAGGGCTTTCGTCCCGCGAACGCCCGCCATGCCGCATACCCCGGATAAATCCAAAGCCCGTGCACAAACACCGCGTCGAAGCGGTCTCTATGGATCCGCAACCATGGGAGCAGTCGCCGGCTATACTCCAGCAAACGTCCGTGCGGTCCCAGCCCATGAACGGGAAATGGCAGTGTGGCTATAAACTCCGCCCGAGGATCGTCGACCGTAACCACTTCATGGACATACTCCGTCGGGCTGTAGGCAATCAGCGCGCGGATCGCTTCAGAGACTCCCCCGGCCTTTGGATCGATCGTTCCAACGACATGGAGGATTCGTCGGGACGGCATCGCCACTATCTCCCGACCGCCACCAGGAGCAACGAAGCGAGACTGTTGAGAGCCGCGAAGCCGCCATTGTTGAGCGCCGCTTTGTAGAAAGCAGCCGGAAGATAGACGATATCGTCCGCCTGAAGGATCGGATCGGGGACCTTGCCTCTAAGAACGGAGTTGATATCGAGCTTCACCACTTTCCGTTCAAACCCTACTGTTCGCACAATGCGCAGATCGCCATATTTCGCCTCAAAGAGCGTGCCGCCACCAAGCGAAGTAGCCTGCATCAGCGTCAACGGCGAATTCTGCTGGAGCGGGATCGCCCCTTGCACGCGGAACGCTCCCAGCAGATAAATGACCCCCGTCCTCGGAACAACGACTGTATCTCCGGCGAATACCGGGACATCGGCGCGTGCGCTTCGAGAAGGGTCCGTACCGAGGTCAATAGCGATCGGCTCCGTAAGCCCGGGACGATTGATCACCACTGTATGGCTGGCCGTTGCCGGGAACGGCCCAGCCGCCGACAACACGCTGAATAAGCTGCGCCGCCCCACCACCGGGATCACGCCATGCATCTCGCCGGTTACCGTAACGACTTGGTTGGGCGATTCCGTAAGCTGGAGCGTTACCTGCGGGTTGGTATACATCCCCGCCGACTTCAACCGGTCCGCGATCAGGTCACCCGCCTGATGCAACGTCAAACCTAACACCGGCACGGGACCAACCAGCGGAATCTGCAACGAGCCATCGAGTCCCACGCGCTCCGGCGTCGAGAAATCCGGAACGCTGAACAGATGGACGGTTAGCAGATCGCCCACCGTAATTTGGATGGCCTTATCGGCGGGATACAAGATTGCAGGATCCGTGGTGGGCGTCACCGGCGTATTGATGCTTCCCACCTGTAAAGATGGTCCACTGAACTGCGCACGAAGCGAAGTCACCGCCAGGAGAAGCAAAACCACCATGCCCAGGCTCCTGCACGGTGCTCGAAATGCCAACCGGTTCGGAACTTTCATCGCCTAGCTCCTCTTCCCCTTCTTGCGGCTGCCGGAGCCGGCCTGCGCCTCCCAGCTATCCGAATCGATACTGGAGTAGGAGTAGCCTGAATATCCATAGTAGCCGTAGTACTCCGGCGCGTTCAGGTCTACCGCGTTCAGCACGATTCCCGTAATGGGTGCGCCGGCCCGTAGCAAGAGATCGCGCGCCCGCCGCACCACGTGCTTGCTCGATTTACCGTGCCGGATTACAAGCGCGACCGCGTTGGCCATGCGCGCCAGCAGGATGCCGTCGGTTACGGATAGTACCGGCGGCGAATCGATCACAATATGCGTGTACAACTTGCTGCATTCTTCCAAAAGCTCCCGGAATGCCTGCGAGGTGAGCATCTCCGTGGGGAACGGCGGTACCGGTCCGCTCGGTAGAATGTGCAGGTTGGGCACCTCGGGGATGCGCTGGACGGTGTTTTCAAGCAAGGTCCCGCCCGTCAGCAGCGTCGTGACACCGACCTTACCGTTCAGCCCGAAGCGATGGTGCACGTTTGGCCGTCGCAGGTCGGCATCGATCAGCAACACGCTGGTATCGCCCTGCGCCAGTACACACGCCAGGTTGGACGCAGTGGTCGTCTTTCCCTCGGAGGGCGTTGCGCTGGTAAAGACGATAATCTTCGGCGGCCCTCCTGTCGTCGACAGTAGAAGTGAGGTGCGCAGCGACCGGATTGCCTCGGCGAACTGCGACTTCGGCTGCGTCAGCACGTTGATATTGCGCTGAGCCGTACTCAGATTCGGCAGGTTATCGGTAGGCGACTTGCGCGCCCGTGGAATAATCGCGAGCGAGGGCAGCTGCGTAATCTGCTCGATCTCCGCGATGCTGCGCAGTCCGGTGTCGAGGCTTTCAAGTAGGAAGGCCAGCCCCGCGCCCGCCATCAGGCTGAAGATGAGCGAAATAATGATGATGGTCGATTTCGGCTGAAGCGTAGGTCCCGCCGGAGGCAGCGCCGGATCGACGACATCGATCTCGAGCGACTCCAGCCCGGCTTGTACGCCGGCGGTACGCAGCCTCTGCCGCAACGCGTCATATAGCGCCCGATTGGACTCATACTCCCGCTGACGCAGCGTGTATTCCACCAGATCGTCGCGCAGCTTATAGGCGTTATTCTCCTCCGTATTCAAGGTGGAAGCCGTCGCATTTTCACTGTTGCGCGCGATGATGTAATTCTCGCGCGAAGCCACCAGCATTCGCTTCTGTTCAAGCGTCAGCTGTCGTTTAAGTTCTTCAATTTGCTGTCTTAACCCCACCAGGGTTGGATTGTTCGGCCCGAGCGTCGTCTGCTCCAGGGCATAGTTCGCTTGCAGGCTCGCCAGTTGGCTCCGCAGACCCTGCACGGCGCCTGCTCCCGCGCCGGTATCGCCCGGTGTTGCCGCCATGCTGGTCGACCTTCCAAAGGCCCCGCCGGTAGGAGACGATCCGGTTCCTCCAGCGCTCATCCCCCCTGACGTACCCGGTTCAGATCCACCCGATCCAGATGCGCCTGATCCAGATGCGCCTGATCCAGATGCGCCTAATCCGGGAGCACCGAAGCCGGATGAGCCGAAGCCGGACGAACCGCTGCCTCCACCGCTCGATGTACCTCCGCCGGACAGCGCTCCTATCGGCGTGTCGGCCCCCGAAGGGTCTACGGCATCGGCTCCCATGCCCGTCAGTGTGCGATACCGCGCCTCCGCAAGAATCCTCGCCACACGGGCTTCGTTGGAAGCGCGCGCCAGATCTTCCACGCCCGTCACTATCTGGCTATGCGTTGGGTCGAGCCCGATGATTCCAAGCCGCCGTTGTACATCCATCATCTGCGCTTCGGAGGTCTCGACCTGGCGCTTCAGGTCGTCCAGCTGTCCCGACAACCATTGCGACACCCGCTGCGTCGAGGCATAACGCGTCTCATAGCTGCGCTGGATGTACTCCGAGATCAGCTTATTCACGATGTCGGCCGACAGCTTGGGATCGAGGCTGCTGTAGCTGATGGAGATCAAATCCGTCTTTAGTACAAGCGCAACCTTGAGGCTTCCCTGCAATGTTCCGACAGCCCCTTGCCGCACGCTTGGGTCGTCCAGTGAGTAATGCGGTGCCGGTCCCTTGCCGGGCTTGCCGAAGAAGTAAGGCCTGTTCGGCAGATCGAGGTCCTTCGCCACCGACAGCAGCAGCGCCTCGCTTTGCAGAATATTCACCTCAGTTGTGAGTTTGTTGCCACTGTCCATGTTGTAGATCGCATTGACGCGATACTCATTCGACGAGCCGGTCCGCACCTGGATGCGTCCGGTAGCCTCATACAACTTCACTTGAGAAGTCGACTTATACAGGCCGTACAACAAGCCTAGAAGGGCGCACAAGATCACCACGCCGCGCCGTTTGCGCAGCGTAATCAGGACTTCGGAGAGGCTGGTCTCGGACGTGCTCGCGCCGATCTCGGGAGACCGCGCGCCGGGGACACCCACGGCCGGCGGGGTCGATGTTCCTTGAGAAGCCATTCAGGTTAGTGTACGCGACTAGCCTACCCGAGGAAACCGTTTGGAGGCTTCACGAGATCGGCAAATCGTTTCTCTCGTTCCATTGCCGGTCGTCCGATAAACTAGGGAGCAAGACAATCATCCAGACAGATCGCATAAGCACAAAGGGGAAAGAGTGCCAGACACCATGAACCAGCCAATACCGATCGCCGTCGTAGGTTCCGGGTACGTCGGCCTCGTCGCCGCCGTATGCTTTGCCGAAATGGGCCACGACGTGATCTGCGTCGACAATGACGAGCGCAAAGTCGCCGCGCTTCAGGGTGGCGACACCCTTATTCACGAGAACTATCTGCCTGAACTGCTCAACCGCTATCGCAACACCAAGGTTCGCTTCACCACCGATCTCGGCGAGGCCACGCAGAAGTGCGATGCCATCTTTATCGCCGTCGGTACGCCGCAGTCCGAAACCGGCGACGCCGATCTCTCCTATGTCGAAGCGGTCGCCTGCGAGATCGCCCGCCATCTGACCAGCTATAAGGTGATCGTCGAAAAGAGCACCGTTCCGGTCTACACCAACGAGTGGATTCGCCGCTCGATCGAACGTAACGGCGTCGCTCGCGAACTCTTCGACGTCGTCTCCAACCCCGAGTTTCTCCGCGAAGGCACGGCCGTCGCCGACTTCCTGCATCCCGATCGCATCGTCGTCGGCGCGGACTCCGAGCGTGCCGCGAAAATCCTCAACGCCATCTACGCTCCCCTGACCGGCGGCAGCTACTATACCCGCGAAGACCATATCACCGGTGCCTGCAACACCTCCGCCCCGCCTCCATTGCTCAACACCTCGACGAAATCGGCCGAGATCATCAAGCACGCTTCGAACGCCTTCCTCGCCGTCAAAATCTCGTTTATCAACGCCGTTTCAAACCTCTGCGAAGCCACCGACGCTAACGTCGAGCAGGTCGCGCGCGGCATCGGTCTCGATAGCCGCATCGGCCCCAAGTTCCTCCGTCCCGGCATCGGCTACGGCGGTTCCTGTTTCCCGAAAGATGTCGCCGCCTTTCGCACCGTGGCGGACCAGCTCGGTGTCGACTTCTCCCTCCTGCGCGAAGTCGAGCGCATCAATGTCACTCAGAAAAAGCGCTTCCTTGCCAAGGTTCGCTCCGCCCTGTGGACCCTGCGTGGCAAAAAGCTGGCCGTCCTTGGCCTTGCCTTCAAGGGCGAGACCGACGACATCCGCGAATCCCCAGCCATCGACTTGATCGAGATGTTTCTGGCGGAGGGCTGTACCGTCGCTGCCTTCGATCCCGCCGCGATCGCCCGCACCGAAGCCGAACTTCCGCCCGGCCCTTGTCTCCGGTATGCGACCGATGCCTTCGATGCCGCGAAAGACGCCGATGCGCTCTTGATCCTCACCGACTGGGCCGAGTTCGCCACCATCGATCTCGCCAAGCTTTACGCCACCCTCCGCTACCCGATTATCATCGACGGCCGAAATCTCTACGACCCCGCCGTGATGCTCCAGCACGGCTTCACGTATCTCAGCATCGGACGCCCCGCCGCCTACCCCAACCGCGACCTGACTACACCGAATGCGGGTAACGGTCCCAAGCACTAACCCCGGCTCCCCATCCTCGCGACGCTTTATCGTGGCTGGGATGGGGCTGCTCTAAAAATACAAGGAAAATGAATGCCCCACATCCTCGTCACCGGAGCCGCCGGCTTCCTCGGCTCCCATCTCACCGATGTCCTTCTCGCGGAAGGCAATACGGTCGTCGGCGTCGACAATCTCTGCACCGGCAACTCGGCCAACCTCGCGCATCTGGCCAACGAGCCGCGCTTCTCCTTTGTAGAACGAGACATCTGCCAGCCCTTCGATCTTGGCCCCGTCGACTATGTTTTCAACTTTGCCTCCCCTGCGAGCCCCGTCGACTATGACCGGCTCGGCCCCGAAACCCTGCTCGTCGGATCAAACGGCACCGTCAACACGCTCGAGATCGCCCGGAAGTACAACGCCGGCTATCTCCACGCCTCTACCTCTGAGTGCTACGGCGACCCCGAGGTCCACCCGCAGGTGGAGACCTACTGGGGCAACGTCAACCCCATTGGCCCACGCTCGGTCTACGACGAGGCCAAGCGTTTCTCCGAGGCGACCGTCACCGCCTACCACCGGTATTACAAGGTGGAGACCCATCTCGTCCGCATCTTCAACACCTACGGTCCGCGCCTCCAGGCCAACGACGGCCGCGTGATCTCGAACTTCATGATGCAGGCCTTGCGCGGCGAACCTCTCACCATCTACGGCGACGGCCTCCAGACCCGCAGCTTCTGCTTCGTCTCCGACCTGATCGACGGCATCGTTCGCCTGTCAAAATCCTCGGAACACCTCCCCGTCAACATCGGCAACCCGGTCGAGTTCACCATGCTGGAGTGCGCCTCCGACCCCCGTGCCGTCACTGGCTCGATGCCCACTCACATCCACAAGCCGCTGCCCAACCACGACCCCACCCGCCGCCGCCCCGACATCACCAAAGCCAGCACCCTGCTCGGCTGGGAGCCGCAGATCAAGCTCCGCGAAGGTCTCGAGAGGTCCCTTGCTTACTTCCAAGCCTGTGTTGACGCCTAGCCTGCGTGTCCCCGTCATATGAACATTCATGAAGTGCCAGTAGGCTGTTTCACTGTGCTAGGATCGGCGCGTGCGAATATACTCACATTTGCAACGATATGCCTCTGAGAGTAGTACTGAAAGAGTACAGCTTGTGGCGTTGCATACACGATGGAAGCATTTATGCTTTGTAGCGTCTCTGATTTTAGCGACTAAACTGCAGCTTGCAGCTGCCGCTCAGATTGCTACTCAATCAAGTACACCTACAATTCAGGTAAGCACCAAGTTGGCTTTGGTAGACGTGTTTTCTAGTAAAATAGCCTCCTTGGCGTTAGCGGGTAAAGACAACTTTGAGCTACAAGTCGATGGACGTAAGACACCGATAACTACCTTTGCTCAGGGTGCAAACGGTTCAACCAGACAGATCCAACTTTGGCTGCTCGTTCAGTGCTCCATGTCAGGATGGCGCAGTCACGCTTCTGACTTCCTTATCGGTAAAGAGCTTTTACTGCGTCCAGCGCTTAATGTACTTCCCTCAGGCGCAACGGTGGGGGTAGCGCATTGGTGCGACAACGGTACATCGTTGGTCGATGCGCGGCCAACAACAAACATCGACCAGGTGATGATTGCGCTCGATAAAGCACTCACGCCTGTTAAAGATGGCTTGACGTCGCGTGAGGGCGAGTTAGCTCTTCAAGCAACGTTCCAATTAATCGATTACTACGCGCGGGCCTCCTCACCGGCCACAGTTCCCATCGTCGTCTGCATTCATGAAGATATAACCGCCGCACCCGTGAAAGAAGTAGACCGAGTCTTAGGCGATGTGCTAGCGTCTTCGGTTACCTCGTTTCTCATCACAGATCACAACGCTCTCAATGACCGTGTCGCGACGCACTCACTTAGCGGCGCGGTCGATGCACAATCGGAAGTTTGGCAAATATTACATCAAGTAGCCACAACGTCAGGCGGTGCCGTATTTACTGTCAACCACGACGATTACGCCTCGATTCTAAAAAGCATTATCGAGACGGCTGCTAATCGCGTAGAGCTCGGATTCAAACCGATCGCGATCGATAACCGGTGGCACACAATTAAGATTGAGTGGCGCCGCGGCGATCTGGATGCGACGAAGATTCCTCTCAACTATAAAACTCAATTCTTTGCGGGCTCGCGAACGAGCAAACGATAATTAGCTCATGCCTGTGGCTGTATTACTATTTTCATCGACCCCGGCTGCGGATTGGACGCAAGAGCTATCCCCGCCACTGCTTCCTCCAGCGAAAACCGGTGCGAGATCAGCCGTGTCAGGTCGAACGATCCATCCAGATAGCCGTCGAAGACCAGCCGCTCCACCGCTCCATTTACCGCCACCGACGAGCTGTACGACCCCATCAGCGTCTTCTCGTCCATGCACACCGCCGCCGGATCGAACCCGACCTCGCCATGCTGCGTCGCCGCAAAGAGCATCACCCGCCCGCCGGGACGTACCGCATCCATCGCGACTTGGATGAGCGCGTCGCCCCCTACCGCGAGCAACGCAACATCTGCCCCGCGCCCGTCCGTAGCCGCCCTGCACGCCGCGATCACATCGCCCCGCGCGTCGAGCGGATGCTCCAGTCCAAACCCAGCCGCCACCGCGTGGCGCTCCGGGTACAGATCGCTCGTCAGTACCGTCGCGCCGGTCCGCTTGGCGAGTGCCGCCAGCATGATCCCGATCGGCCCCTGCCCGATGACCAGCACCGTCTCATCCGGCTGCAGGTGAAGCATCTCAACTGCCTTGAAGCACGTATTTGTAGGTTCGAGAAACACCGCCTGCTCAAACGGTACACCGTCCGGAATCTTGACCAGGCCGCCGCGAACGATCCAGTCCATCACCCGGATATACTCCGCAAACCCACCGCCCGCAGGCATGAACCCCGCCGTGCAGCCTACCTTCTTGTAGACTTCGCATTGGGCAAACGTCCCCTTCCGGCAGTAATAACACTCTCCGCACGGAATATGATGGTAGGCCATCACCCGCTCGCCCACCGCGAACTCCTCGACACCCTCCCCTACAGCCGCAATCGTTCCAGCCATCTCATGCCCAAATACGCGCGGTGCGGAGTGCGACCCCGTATGTATTTTCTTAAGGTCCGTCCCACAGATGCCGCATGTGTCGATCCGTACCAGCACCTCGCCCGCACCGATCTCCGGAACCGGCACGGTCTCCACCCGCACCGCGTCTATGCCGCGATACACTGCCGCCCGCATTGTCTTTGGAACAGGAATCTTTACCAATCCACGCTCCCCGTCCGGTTAATCTCCGCAAAGTCCTTCGGCCCACTCAGAATCGTAAACACCGTCGAGGCCAAGTTGTGCGCAGCCGCCGAACTTGTTTGTCCCAGCCGCACCAGCGCGGCCCAATACCGCGGCCTCACCGCGACATGACATACAAACGCAAACATTCGCATCTGCCCTTGCCGATTGATGAACTGATTGAAGTCCGGCAGAATTGCCCCAACCTCATCCGAGATCGCCTTGACGCAGCATACGGGAATGTCCAGCGTCATCGCCAGCCGCAGCACAGCCGCTGATTCCATGTCCACCATGGCCCCGCTATAAGTTGCAGCTAGCCGCCGCTTCTCCGTCTCGTCCGCCACACGCGCCGTACTCACGAGAACCATGCTCCGTTCACCGGCCGCCAATTTGAACCGCTCTCCCGTCTGTGCATCAACGACTGCCGACGCGATGAAGCTATTTGCCGCGTAGACCTCTTCGTTCAACGCTCCTGCCCAACCAACAGAGAGCACACGGTCTATCGGGCCACTCGCTTCAGATTCGGCAAATGCTCGGCGCGCCGCATCCGCCCCCATGCCCGCACAGACTGCAACCCACTCATCTTCTGCCATGGGACAGACCCACTTCATCACCGTCTTTGATGACGCGGGAACCCGCTTAAAGCCAAGGTTCACCAGCGGCTTCAACTCCCCCGGCAGGGCCGCAATGATCGCCACCCTCATGGCTTCGGAGCGTACCCGTGCTCCACAAACCAGTCGATCGCCGCCCGCAGCGCGTGATACACCGGCACCACCTTGAAGCCCAGCTCCTCGACCGCCTTCGCCGACGAGGCGAACATCATCTTCCTGCCCATGCGCACTGCCTCGACCGTCGCGCGCGGCTCCTTGCCTCGCAGCCTGCCTGTCACCAACTCGTCAACGAACGCAAACGTCATCGCCACCCCATGCGGCACCTTTATCGACGGCGAGGGCAGCCCTGTGATCGACGACATACGATCAAGAATTTGCTTCAAAGTCAGGTTCTCCCCTCCCAGAATGTATCGCTCGCCCGGTCTGCCGCGTTCCAGCGCCGTCACATGCATTGCCGCTACTTCATCTACGTCCACCAGGTTCAATCCCGTATCCACATACGCCGGGAACCGGCGGTTGAGAAAGTCCACGACAATCCTTCCCGTCGGCGTCGGCTTTACGTCTCCGGCTCCTATCGGCGTGGTCGGATTCAGAATCATGACGTGCTGCCCCGCCCGAGCCGCCGCGATCGCCTCCTGCTCGGCGAGAAACTTCGATCGTTTATAGTGCCCGATCATATCAGTCAGCGCCACGGGCGAATCCTCATCCACGATCGTGCCATCCGCCAAGAACCCCATTGTCGCCACGCTCGACGTATACACGACGCGCTGGACCCCTGCCTCGCGCGCCAAGCGCAACAGATCGCGCGTCCCATCCACATTCGCCCGGTACATCTCCACTGGATCGCGTACCCACAGACGGTAGTCCGCCGCCACGTGCACCAGTGCGTCACACCCGGTCAGCGCCCTTCGCAAACCATCGGGCGCGCGCAGATCGCCACGCACTAGTTCCGCGTCCAGCCCTTCAAGCCCTTCCGTTCGGCTCGAAGGCCGCGTCAGTAGCCGCAGGGACGCGCCC
Organism: uncultured Acidobacteriaceae bacterium; assembly: GCA_964246805.1. Taxonomy (GTDB): domain Bacteria; phylum Acidobacteriota; class Terriglobia; order Terriglobales; family Acidobacteriaceae; genus Edaphobacter. Next base: position 13,275 of record CAXTRY010000029.1, on the reverse strand, counting down.
GCAGCCGCATACGCCCGTGCCACATGCGCGCCCACAAACCCCGTCGCACCCGTGATAAAGACCCGCACCTAGGCAGCCATTCCAGCCAGCACGAACTCCACCACCGCATTCACATGGAGCACCGTCGTATCGAAAACCGGAAATCCAGGCAAATCTTCCTGACCGATCAGCAGAAAAATTTCGGTACAGCCAAGAATAACTCCTTGTGCCCCCGCCGCCCGTAGGCCGGCGATTACCTCCAAATACTTTGCTCGAGCCTCGGCCTTCAAGTCGCGCCGTACCAACTCATCGAAGATCACGCGGTCGATTTCGATTGCGTCACCCAAGGCGGGTGCCATTACCTCGACGCCAAAGCGATCACGATACCGGGCCACCAGCTCCAAGGACTGCATCGTGGGCAATGTTCCCAGGAGCGCGACCCGCTTAAAACCCGCCGCCTGAACCGCCATGCCGGCGGGGTCGGCAATATGAATAAACGGCATCTTTCGCGCTTCCATAAGCGGCGCGACGATCCTATGCATGGTGTTGGATACGCATACGATTACCTCCGCGCCGGCTGCTTCCAGCCGATCCAGTTTCTCGGAACAGTAAACCTCCGCCAAATCCCAACGATCGTTGCGGATAAACCATTCGATATTCCCGAAATTGACGGAAACAATTACGATCTCGCCGTTATCCCACCCGCCAAGCCGCGCGTTAAGCCCTTCATTCAGCAGTCGATAGTACTCGCCGGTAGCCTGATTGCTCATCCCGCCGAGCACACCGATCGTCTTCTGCGCCAGGGGACGGCGTAATTCGGCCTTCATCTAGTCCAGCTGCTCCGGCTCGATCTGGATGTTCCGCTCTCCGGCCGCCTTCTTGGCCCAATACTTCTTCACCCATGCTTCGAAGCTCTTCCCCGCAGCCGTATCTCGACCGGTAAACGCCAGCGCCGCCACATCCGCGTAAGACACGTTTACCTTCCCGCCGCCGGTTGAAGGCATGATCCGCACCATCGATTGCCGTAATGTGGCTTCCAGACGACGATCAAATAAATATCCAACTACTTTATGTCCATCCTTGAGCGTCACTGTAATGTCGCCGCGATAGTCGAACGCCTTCTCCAGCGCCTCGCGCACCTCATTCTCGCTTGCAAGCGCCGGAATCCATCCTTCCAGCTGCTCCCGCTCCCGCCCGGCGGCTACCTCCAGCTCGTCGGCGGCTGCGTATGAGAGCTGCTCGATCTTCGCGCTTTCCTGCGTCTCCGTTGCCATCGCTAGTCCCCCGAGACTTCCTGCAGCTCCGCCGCGTTATGCGCCGCAGAAGGATGGCCGGCCGCCGGATCCGCGATTTGCACTAGCGGCACATGCCGCGGCCGTGGCCACTCGTTCAAGAGCTTCTCCGCGCCGGCATCCTTATACAGCGACGGGAACACGTACTTCTGTGCGGTCACTAAAAATCCCTTCAATGAACTGAAGTTATAGTCCACCGCCGACGCCTCATGTCCCGAGTGCACCATACAGTTCGCGCACCGCGGATTACCGCTCTTCGCGCCGTAGTTCGCCCACTCCGTCGCTTCCATCAATTCCTTGAAAGTGTCGGCATAACCATCCTGCAAGAGATAGCAAGGCTTCTGCCAGCCGAAGATCGAGAACGTCGGCATGCCCCACGGTGTGCATTCAAAGTTCTGCTTGCCCATCAAGAATTCGGCAAACAAAGGATGAGTGTTGAACTGCCACTCTTTTTTACGATTCGACAAGATCGCGCGAAACATCCGCCGCGACCGCGCCTTACCCAAGAAGTGGCTCTGATCCGGCGCCTTATCGTAGGTATACCCTGGCGAGACCATCATGCTCTCCACACCCGCAGCCGTCAGCTCGTCGAAGTGCGCCCGTACGCTGTTTGGGTCCGCCCCGTCGAAAAGCGTCGTGTTGGTCGTCACTCGAAACCCAGCCGCTACTGCTGCCCGCACTCCTTCCATCGCAATATCGTATCCGCCTTCGCGGCAGACGGAGAAATCGTGATGCTCCCGCTGCCCGTCTACATGCACCGAGAACGATAGGTATTTGCTCGGCGTGAACAGGTGCAACTTTTCCTTCAGCAGCAAGGCGTTTGTACACATATAAACGTACTTTTTTCGCGCGACCAGGCCGGCGACGATCTCCGGCATCTTCGGGTGCAGCAGCGGCTCGCCGCCCGGAATGGATACCATCGGCGTCCCGCACTCCTCGACCGCCCTGAAACACTCCTCGGGCGACAGCTCCGCCTTCAGAATATGCGCCGGATACTGGATCTTGCCGCAGCCCGCACACGCTAAATTGCAGCGAAACAAAGGCTCCAACATCAGCACCAGCGGATACCGCTTTCGCCCCGCCAGCTTCTGCTTCAACACATACGTCGCGACCGTCCACGCCTGCGATACAGGAACCGCCATAGTCTCTCCTCTAGTGTTTTCCCGCTTCTGCTTCCGAAGCGCGCTTATAAGTCGTCAATGCCAGCAGCGGGAAATACTGCTTGTACAAGTGATACCCCAAATAGAACACCCGCGGAAATCCCGTACCGGTGTAGTAGCTCTCGCCGTTACGCCCAGGTATCAACTCGTCCCAGCTGCCGTCCTCGTGCTGACGATCAATGAGCCATCGCACGCCCTTGGCCACCGAGTCGGACCGAACATCGCCGCCGGCCAGCAAACCGAGCAGCGCCCAGGCGGTCTGCGAGGGCGTACTCGGCCCAATGCCCTTCTGCAACTCGTTGTCATACGTCTCGCAGGTCTCGCCCCAGCCGCCGTCGGAGTTCTGCACCATGCGTATCCACTCCGTCGCCTGCAAAACGCATGGCTCGTGGCTCCAGACGCCCATTGCCTCCAACCCGCGCAGCACAAGAAAGGTCCCGTATAAATAGTTCACGCCCCATCGCCCGAACCAGCTCCCGTCCAAAGCCTGCTCGCGCAGCACGAACTGAATCGCGTGTTCGACGCGTTTATCCGCCCGCGTGTACCCGTACTGCGCCAGCATCTCAAGCATCCGCCCAGTAATGTCCACGGTCGGAGGGTCCAACATGGCATTGTGGTCGGCAAACGGAATGTACTGGAATATCGTTTTAGTATTGTCTTTATCGAATGCCGCCCAGCCGCCGTTCTTGCACTGCATCGCCCATATCCAACCGATCGCGCGTTGGCAGACTTCATGCTGATACCGCTCGCGTGGATTGTCCACGCAGTTTAGCGCCATCAACACCTCGCCTGTGTCGTCCACGTCCGGGTTGAACTCATTGTTGAACTGGAAGTACCATCCGCCCGGCTCGACGCCCTTCACCTTCTCCGCCCAATCGCCCTTATGCCGAACCTCTTTCGAGAGCAGCCAATCCGCCGCCTTCAGCAAGCGCGGATCGTTGCGCGGCACCCCCGCTTCGCTCAGCACCGGCACCACCTGCGCCGTGTCCCACACGGGTGAGTAGCATGGCTGCATACGGAACGTCGGTGTCGGATATCCCGGCTCGCCATGTGGGCAGTCGATTCCCAGCTTCTCAAACTCATCCATGGCGCGGATCATCTGCGGATCGTCGAACGAATATCCCAGCGTCCGCAGCGCGACGATTGCGTTCAACATCGCCGGATAGATGGCCCCCAGCCCATCCGATCGCTCAAAATGTTCAAGCATCCACTTCTCGGCCTTCTTGATCGCCATCTTTCGCAGAGGGCGGATATGAACCCGCTCCGCCCAGTGCATCATGCGGTCGAGCGCCAAAAAGAAGTTTCGCCAGCCGACGGGATGCTTATGGTCCCAGCGTAGATGGAGGTCGGCATTTGCGCGTCCGCCCACGAAGAGCTCGTCGATCCCCTGCTCGGGAGCAATCTTTTTGAACGGCTTCTTCGCATAGATGATCGACAACGGCACGAGTATGCCGCGCGACCAGGAAGAAATCTCATAAATGTTGAAGTAAAACCAGTTCGGAAACAACACAATCTCGGGTGGCACGGCCGGCACGGCGTCGTACTCATACTGCCCCAGCGCGCAGAGATAAATCTTGGTAAAGGTGTTGCACTCGACGACTCCACCGTTCGCCAGAATCCACACGCGCGCCCTTGTCAGTACCGGATGCTCCGCGCTCCACCCCATCAGCTTGAGCGCCAAATACGCCTTGACTCCATAACTGATATTCGACGGCCCCCCGGGAAACTGGCTCCAGCCACCATCTTCATTCTGATGCCGCAGAATCTCATTAATGGCGCGCGTCATCTTTCCAGCGTCGCCCGTGCCCAGCAGCGTATGCATAAAAATGTAGTCTGCCTCGAGCATCACATCGGCTTCGAGCTCTCCGCACCAGTAACCATCCGGATGCTGTTGCCCAAGCAGCCAGTCTTTCGCCCGCGAAATGCCTTTGGAAACCTGCTCCAGCCCAAGGTCCATGCGACCATAGCGCGGCTTCTCAGTCCGTAAGGTAGCCTCCGGAGTGCGCGGTGATGTACTCATAACGCCTGCAAATCTCGTGTCAAAATATGTCCTTCCGCCAGCCGGAACCAGCCAGCTTCCATTGAGCTATCTGACTACGCCAGCGAACTTAAAGATGCGGAGCTAGCCGGCTTGATCGCCTGCACAATCTCCGGCGGCAGCCCAAAACGCACATTCTCCGGCATGACCTCCACCTCATCCACATCTCCGTATCCAAGTGTTTGCAGGTACGCCACCACATCCTGCACCAGCACCTCGGGAGCCGAAGCCCCAGCCGTAACCGCCACCGTCTTCACCCCGTCCAGCCACTCCGGCTGAATCGCGTCCGCCGTGTCGATGAGGTACGAATTGGTGTCCAGGTTCTTCGAGACCTCCACGAGGCGGTTCGAGTTGGAGCTGTTCCGCGAACCGACCACCAGCACCAGGTCCGCCCCATGCGCCACGTTTTTTACCGCCGTTTGCCGGTTCTCCGTCGCGTAGCAGATATCTTGTGAATGCGGCCCCACGATGTGGGGAAACTTGATCTTCAACGCCTCGATCATGTCCCGCGCCTCATCGAGTGACAGCGTCGTCTGCGTCAGATACGCCACGCGATTCGGGTCCGGCACAATCAGGTTCGCCACTTCTTCCACCGTCGAGACCACCTGGGTCACGTCCGGTGCCTCGCCCTGCGTTCCTTCAATCTCTTCATGGTCGCGATGCCCTACCAGCACCAGCGAATACCCTTGCTTCGCGAACTTAATCGCCTCCACATGCACCTTCGTCACCAGCGGACATGTCGCGTCCACCACCTTAAGACCGCGCTCCTTCGCTCGTTCCCGCACCGCCGGCGACACTCCGTGCGCTGAATAGATGACCCGCGCACCCTCCGGCACCTCGTCCAGTTCGTTGACGAAGATCGCGCCTTTCTTCGCCAGGTCGGTCACCACATAGCTGTTGTGCACGATCTCTTTACGCACGTAGATCGGCGCGCCAAACGTATCGAGCGCGATCTGCACGATGTCGATCGCCCGCACCACGCCCGCGCAAAACCCTCGCGGCTTTAACAGCAGCACGCGCTTCGTGGCCGAATCCGTGCCCATTCCATCGACATCCAGAGAGTCTAAAGTAGTCGTAGTCACAGCAGTTAGTATACCCCTTCCCATCAGCCAAAGCTGCCAGGTACGAACCCGCCGAAGTTCCTCCGGTAGCTTCCTTATTGAGTCGTACCACCCGCGCTCAAGCTAAAGATCGGCAGGTAGAGCGCAATCAGGATCGTCACCACGACGACACCCATGACGATTAATATCAGCGGCTCTATCAGGCTCATCGCGGCCGTAAGGTTCGTCTGCACATCCTCCTCGAAGAACTCCGCCACGGAGTTCAACATCTGCGGCAGCGCGCCCGTAGACTCGCCCACCTCCACCATCTCGATCGCAAGCTCCGGAAAGACCTTCGTCGCCTGCAAGCTCGCCGACAAACCCTTGCCCTCGCGCACCGTCTCCACCGACCGGTAGACCGCGTTCGAGATCGATTTCGAATCGATCGACCGCGCCGCCGTCTCCAGCGAAGGCACCAGCGGCAACCCGCCCGTCAGCAACGTCGCCAGTGTCCGCGAAAATAGTCCCACCTGGTACTTCAGCCACACATTGCCGAAAACCGGCAGCGCGATCCGCACACGGTCGAGCGCCGTCGAGCCCGCCTCCGTCTTCGCCCATCGGTACAGCAAAAATCCGGCAAGGATCGCCATCGCGCCTACGTACAGCCCGTAGCTCTGCGCATTGCGCCCAAGGTCCAGCAGAAACACCGTCAACGCCGGCAGCTTTGTTCCCAGCTGGTCGTACAACTGCGCGAATCGCGGCACCACAAAGGTAATCAAAAAGATAAAGAGCGCGATTACCATCACCACCAGCAGCGCCGGATAGATCAGGCTCGCCTTCAGCTTCTTCCGAAACGTCAGCGACACTCGCTGGAAGTCTAAAAAACGCTGCAACACTTCCTCCAGATTGCCTGACCGCTCCCCCGCCAGCAACGTCGTTGTATACACGACCGGAAATCCGCCTTGCGCCTCAAACGCCGCTGAAATGGACTCGCCCGTCTTCACCCGCTGCCCTACATCTTCCAGCTGCGCGCGAAAATCCGGCTGTTTTTGTCGCCGCGCCAGCAGTTCGAGCGATCCGAGAATCGGCAATCCCGCCCGGATCAGCGTCAAAAACTGCTGGTTGAAGATTAGAAACTGCTCCAGCTTTACCTTCTTCTTGCCACTGCCTGACAGGTTGCTCCGCGACTTCACCGAATACACGTAGTAGCCCGCCTGCGTAAACCGCGCACGCAGTTCGTCCGCCGTCGACGCCGCATGGGTCTGCTCCTGCACGCGCCCCCGCTCATCCGCCAACTTGATAACGTACTCAGCCATAACCCTCGCTTGTTGTCATTTTAGACGTTCAGCGTAGCCGATCCACTTAGCTTTCCGCACACCAGCGCGTACTAGACCCATTGCGACCTCATCGCATCATCCAGCGTCATGATCTTGTGCGGCACTTGTACGATCACGAGCGTAAAGCGCATCGGGCTTTCGATCCCTCCACCGCTGCCGTCCTCCACCTAGTCGTCCGAGACGAACTCACCAATCCGAACACCTCCATTCGCGTCAAGCTGGATGATGTCTTCTCCGCATAGCCTCGCAGACACTAAAAAGCCCCAGCCATAGCCGGGGCTTTTCTACAACTTCAACAACTAAACGCTGAAGCTCGACCCGCACCCGCAGGTGCTCTTGACGGCCGCGTTCTCAAACTTGAAGCCGGCCGCCTCCAATGTCTCCACGTAATCCACCGTACAGTTCTGGAGATACATCGCCGAGGTGGCGTCCACAAACACCTTAAGATCTTCAAAGCGCACGATCTTGTCCATCATGCCGCTCTGATTCTCAAAGGACATCGAGTACTGGAACCCCGAGCAGCCTCCACCCACCACACCGATGCGCAACCCAGCCGGCTTCGGGTCTTGCGTCGCCATAATCTCCCGAACCTTCGCGATCGCATTCGGAGTCAGGTTCACGGGCGTGGACGAGGCAGGCGTTCCGGTGACTACTTCGACGGCTGGGGTAACAGTTGCAGTTGCCATGAAATCTCCTTGTACCGCTCACGTTCAGTGTAGGCGTCCCGCACCTATGTAGCAAATCCAGTGCGCTTATTCTATAGATGCCGCATCTCGCGGCAGGATGCGCCTTCAACCCTCGTGAACCCAAGAGATCAACTCGAACAAGATGAGCACTTCATGCGCCGCGCCCTCTCGCTCGCCCGTGCGACCACCAGCCTTGCCTCCCCAAATCCGCAGGTAGGCTGCGTTCTGGTCCGCCATGGCCAGGTTCTAGGCGAAGGTGCTCACCTCTATGACGCTCGCGACCACGCCGAAATCGCTGCCCTAAAAAACGCTGTCGAGCAAAACAATCATGTCGGCGGAGCCACGGCGTATGTCACTCTCGAACCCTGCAGCCATTACGGCCGCACAGGACCCTGTGCCGACGCCCTCATCGCCGCCGGCATCACCCGCGCCGTCGTCGCAACACAAGACCCGAACCCCCTTGTCAGCGGCAGCGGTCTCGCCAAACTCCACAACGCCGGAGTGGAAGTCTCCTTGGGCGTCTGCCAACAGCCGGCCCGCAACCTTACCGAGGCCTTCGCCCACTTCGTCCAGCACCGCGCCCCCTTCGTCACCCTCAAAGCCGCCCTCTCCGCGGATGGTAAACTCGCCCCGCCCCCAGCCGGCCGCTTTCCCAATCAGCCCTTCTGGCTCACGGGTCCGGCCGCACGCCGTGAGGTCCAGCAACTCCGCCGCTCCTCGGACGCCGTTCTAACCGGCATCGGCACCGTCCTTGCCGACGATCCGGCCCTCACCGACCGCACCGGACTGCCGCGCCGCCGTCCACTGCTTCGTGTCGTCCTCGATACCCAACTCCGCACACCGCCGTCTTCCCAACTCGCCCGCACGGCGTCTGGAGACGTGCTGATCCTTTGCGGCACTAATGCCCCGGGCCTGCGCGCCGCCGCTTTAGAAAACCTCGGCATCGAGATACAACGCCTGCCCGGCTACAACGGCCACCTCAGCCTCCACGCCGTACTCGCCGTTTTAGCCGAGCGCAGCCTCTTGAGCCTTCTCCTTGAAGGCGGATCGGCCATCAACGGAGCCTTCCTCACGCAAAACCTCGTCGACAAAGCCATCCTCTTCTACGCCGACACGGAACTTGGCGACGCCGCCCTCCCATTCGCCCGCTGCATGCCCTCACCCTTCCTCTTTGAGCAGACCCTCACCCGTGTCACCCGCGGTGAGTTCAGCCCTGATGCTTGCGTGCAAGGTTATCTCCACGACCCCTGGGAGGCGTAAGCTGTCCTTATGTTCACCGGCCTTATCGAATCCACGGGCTCCGTGCTAGCCCTCACCCCTAGCGAGGGTGCCACCCGCATTACCCTCTCCGCTCCCGCGCTCGCTCCGCGCCTCCGCACAGGAGACAGCATCGCTGTCAGCGGCGTTTGCCTCACCGCGCTCGATATTCAGACAGACCGCTTCTCCGCTGATTTAGCCGAAGAGACCCTCCGCCGCACCACCCTCGCGCATCTTCAGCCTGGCTCGCTCGTCAACCTGGAACTCCCCCCCCCCGCCCGCACCCCTGCCACACGCCCACCCCCTCAGCGTGCCGCCCGGCCGGGGTGCGCCCACATTGGGCGCGCCCGGCGGGGGCGCGCCCGGCGGCGGCCCCAGACGGGCGCGGACCGAGTGCGGCGA
>CAXTRY010000029.1:0-4074 GCA_964246805.1 uncultured Acidobacteriaceae bacterium | reverse complement strand
GCGCTCGTCAACCTGGACCTCCCCACCCCCGCCGGCTCCCCCCTGGGCGGCCACGTCGTCCAGGGCCACGTCGATGGCACCGCGACTCTCCTTGCCCTTGAAGCCATCACCCCCGGCGCTCCCGATACGGACTGGCGTCTTCGCCTTGCACTTAGCCCGGAACTTGCTCGCTATGTCGTCCCTCAAGGCTCCATTACTCTCGAAGGCATTTCGCTGACGGTCGCTTCGCTCCATGGCCAAACCGCGGAGATCGCCGTCATCCCGCATACCTATGCCGTCACCAGTCTTCATACGCTTACACCGGGCACCCTGCTCAATATTGAGACCGACGTTCTCGCCCGTTACGCCGAGAAGCGTTCTGTCCCAGCCTTCATCCTCACCGAAAGTTATCTATTGGCCAACGGCTACTAACTCGCGACGCGCGTCTCCCTGAGAGCTGATGACTCAACCTAAATCGTGGGCGCTATCGCCGCCGTTCACGTCGTAGCAAGCCCCCGTCACCATCGCCGCCGCGTCGCTCGCAAGAAACACCGCTACTGGCGCAACCTGCTCAGGCTTGAGCCACGGCACTCCCAGCGGCACCTTCGGCAACCGAGCCTTCACCGTCTCCACTTCGCTCGGATGCTCCGGCGGTTCGCTCGTCGTCGTCTCCCCGACCGCCATACTCCAGCGCTTGTCGTTTCGCGTCATGGCTGTATCAATCAGCCCCGGCTCAATCGTATTCACCGTGATCTTGTGCTTGCCCAGCTCAAGCGCCGCCGACTTCATGAGCCCGATAATCCCCCACTTCGAAGCTGAATAAGCAGCTCCATTCTTCGTCCCATACCGCCCCTGCATCGACGACACCAGGATAAGCCGCCCTTGCCCCTGCTTTACCAATAGAGGCGCAAACACCCGCACCGTATTCGCCGTTCCGTTCAGATTGGTGTTGATGACATCGTGCCAGTCGGCGTCCTCCATTTCCAGCAGCGGCTTGAACGCCTGAATTCCCGCGTTGGCCACAACAATGTCCACCTTGCCCATCGCTTGCTCCGCCCGCGCGGCCGCCGTCCGCAGTGAAGCAATCTGTCGAATATCCGACGCGATCCCAAGATACTTCCGCCCCAGCGCCCGCACCAGCTTACCGGTCTCTTCCAACTCCTCCGGCGTCGCCGCCTGATACTGCACGATCGGCGAGACGGTAGCGGCAATATCAATCCCAACGACATCCGCTCCATTCGCCGCCATATCCACGGCAATCGCCCGCCCAATCCCTCGAGCCGCGCCGGTCACCACGGCAACCTTACCCGTCAACGGCGCGCTAAACGCCTGCCCCGGCCATGTCTGCGCGTCAATCACCGCCTTCTCGTTTCCACCCGCCTGCCCACCCTTAGGCTCGCCTTGTCCAGCCGCCGAACTCGTTAGGCCCGCGGCCATTAACACTCCAGCACCTTCCATCACAAACCTCCGTCTCGTCGCTTCCATCGCATCGCTCCCGTTTTCAAGCTCGATTTGTAGATGCGGCTGGAGCCATGAGGGATGTTGCCTCAATAAACGCAGAAGCGCAGCCCGAAGGCCGCGCTCTGTGGAAAATACAAGTGTTCTACAGCGAGCTCATATTATGTAGAAACTCCTGATTGTTCCGCGTCTTCGCCAACTTGTCCGTCAGCAACTCCATTGCCTCAACCGGCGACAACGGGTTGAGCACCTTGCGTAGTATCCAGGTCCGTTGCAAATCTTCCTTTGGGATGAGCAACTCTTCTTTACGCGTCCCAGACCTCTGAATATCGATCGCTGGGAACACACGCTTGTCGACCAGCTTGCGGTCGAGGATGACCTCCATATTGCCCGTTCCCTTGAACTCCTCGAAGATCACCTCATCCATGCGCGAACCGGTATCGACCAGCGCCGTCGCAATGATCGTCAGCGAACCGCCCTCTTCAATGTTGCGCGCCGCGCCGAAGAACCGCTTCGGCCTCTGCAGCGCATTCGAGTCCACGCCGCCCGAGAGCACCTTGCCCGAAGGCGGCACGATCGTGTTGTACGCGCGCGCCAGACGGGTGATCGAGTCCAGCAGGATCACCACGTCGCGCTTGTGCTCCACCAATCGTTTGGCCTTCTCGATCACCATTTCGGCCACCTGTACATGGCGCGCCGCCGGCTCATCGAAGGTCGAAGAGATCACCTCGCCTTTGACGCTCCGCTGCATATCCGTAACCTCTTCCGGCCGCTCGTCGATGAGCAGCACGATCAGCACGACTTCGGGATGGTTCGCCGTCACCGAGTTCGCGATCGACTGCAAAAGCATCGTCTTGCCGGTGCGAGGTGGAGCCACGATCAGCCCGCGCTGCCCCTTGCCCATTGGCGTCAGCAGATCCATCACCCGGCCGGAGATATGCTCGCGCACCGTCTCCATCTTCACTCGATCCTGTGCGTAAAGCGGCGTCAGATTGTCGAACAGTATTTTATTACGCGTTTCTTCCGGAGATTCGAAGTTGATGGCCTCGATCTTCACCAAGGCAAAGTACTTTTCACCCTCATGCGGCGGCCGCACGTTGCCGCTGATCGTGTCGCCCGTCTTCAGGTCGAACTTGCGGATCTGCGACGGCGACACGTAGATATCGTCCGGTCCCGGCAGGTAGTTATAGTCGGGCGACCTGAGAAATCCGTAGCCATCGGGCAAAATCTCCAGCACACCCTCCGCGAAGATATGCCCTTCTTTCTCGCTTTGAGCCTGCAGAATTTTAAAGATCAAATCTTGCTTGCGAAGGCCGCTGGTTCCATTGATATCGAGACCGCGGGCTAATTTACCCAATTCGGCAATATTGTGCTCTTTTAACTCAGAAATAGTCATTATGTTCCTGGTCGTGCATTGAGGGAGTGAAAGTGAAGCGAGGCGGGAATTAGCGTGACGGTTTGGGTAAATAGGGGGTCTTGCGAAAATCCAATACTCGGAGGGGTGTAGTGCGGGGTGCAACGGTTACAGGACTGACTGTACTACAGACTAAATAAGAAAGCAGGAAAAGCTGCCGCGCGCTAGGCCGCGCGGCGTTCCTGAAGTTCAATCTTCTCCACTACGTCGTCGCTATGCTCGTCCATGGGGACGGTGTCCTTAAAACGGTCGAGCACTTCGTTCGTCGTGTCTTGTAGCCGGGTATTCGGCTTGTGCAGCTTTCGAGTTGCTTTCGATGCCAGCTGGCAAAGCTGGTAACGATTTGTAACGTGCGTGAGTGCTCCAAAGATCAGGTCTGAGCGCATGAGGAAACTCCTTGTGGTAATCGCCGGTGCCGAATTTGGCCTTGGCTCCGTAGCGTCACTGTTAGTGGGATGCGATGCGAGGCTATCCCATTAGGGTGCCACGCAGCATATTGTTAATAAGACGCAATCGTGGCGCGAAAGACTCCAATTCCCGTTCCGGCGTACTCGCGTTGCGCATCTTTGATCGTTGCAAATTTGCATATCGGATCGATTCAAGGTTCAAACAGCTCACACCGCCCAATCCTTCAAGCGATATGCACCAACGCTTACCTTGAGATTTAGTAACTTCAAGGTACATCCCCTGTCTCGCTACGTCAATACTTATTTTGGAAGAATAGGCTAGCTGCATACCAATATTGGAATACACCTTCCGTCAGGACCAGTAGCTTCGATCCAACGTCCGGTACTGGATCGCCTCCGCGATATGCTTCACCGCAATATCCGGCGCCCCTTCGATGTCGGCGATCGTCCGCGCCACCTTCAAAATCCGGTCGTGCGCCCGCGCGCTCAGCCCCTGCTGCTGCATCGCCCGCTCCAGCAGCCGCTCCGCGTCCGACGACAGCTCGCAGTACATACGAATCTGCTGCGTGCCCATCTGTGCGTTCGCGTACACTGGCCTCGATGCCGCCTTGGACGACCCCTTCGTCCGCTCCGCCGCAGCCTCGAATCGCTCTCGCTGCCGCTCCCGCGCCGCCAGCACACGCGCCCGTATCTCCGCCGACCCCTCGCTGGCCGCGCCCGAACGTAGCTCCTTGTACTGTACCGCCGGCACCTCGATATGGATGTCGATCCGGTCCAGCAGCGGCCCCGACACCTTCGACACATACCGCTGGATCA
>CAXTRY010000028.1:0-29233 GCA_964246805.1 uncultured Acidobacteriaceae bacterium | reverse complement strand
GTCTTCGCGCCGACGTAGATCACGGGATTACCGACGCCGGTCGCCTTGGCGTAGAAGATCTCGTCCTTCCGCACTAAGCCGAGCGCAAAGGCGTTCACCAGCGGATTGCCGGAGTAGCACGGCTCGAAGCGCGTCTCGCCGCCTAGGTTCGGCACGCCGAAGCAGTTGCCATACCCCGCCACGCCCGCCACCACGCCAGTCATCGTTTGGCGGTTGCGGGCATAGTCGATATCCGCGGCGCTGCCGCCCACCTTAGGCGATGAGACCGCTGAAGGTGGGGCACCCGATTCCTTGTCCGGTTGGAGTGGACCGAAGCGCAGTGAATCCATCACCGCCAGCGGACGAGCGTTCATCGTGAAGATGTCGCGCAGAATGCCACCGACGCCGGTCGCCGCGCCTTGGTATGGCTCGATGTAGCTGGGATGGTTGTGCGATTCGATCTTAAACGCGCAGGCCCAACCGTCCCCCACGTCGATGATCCCGGCGTTCTCGCCTGGCCCCTGCACTACCAATGGTGACTTGGTCGGCAGGCGCTTGAGGTGGACGCGCGAACTCTTGTAGGAGCAGTGCTCCGACCACATGACCGAGAAAATGCCAAGCTCAGTAAGCGACGGCGTCCGTCCCATCAGGCCTTCGATGCGCGCGTACTCCTCCGCCGTGATACTGTGCTGCTTGAGCAGCGCCGGGGTAATGGCGGCTGGGCTGGGGATACTCAGGCTTGGCGGAACGTGCTGTGTGGGCATGTCGCTAGTATGATTGTCGCACGTCCTTCACATTGGTACCCTCTCCGTTGACCCGGCATCGCCGTCGCGTTATACTTAAAAGGCTTGGCGTTGCAGCCAGTCTTTCCGGCTGCGGGGCCGGTGAGCTCCTGTCTAAGATGCCGCTTTATCGGCCTCTCACAGCGAACGGAACCGGCGCGACACTCTCGTTCCCAATGCACTATCCTATTTTGAAGAAGCGCTTCATATGAGTCGCGCTTGAGGTTCAGGTTATGTACGCAGTCATCCGCACCGGCGGCAAACAATATCGCGTCACTCCCGGCGACAAATTGAAGGTTGAAACCACCGCGCATGAGGACGGAAATGTCGAGTTCTCCGATGTGCTCGCGTTCTCGGGCGAGGCCGGTAAGTTCGAGCAGGAGTTGACCGGTGCGAAGGTCCTCGCCTCGGTCGTCGGTACCGGACGCGGTGACAAAATCCTCGTCTTCAAGTTGAAGCGCAAGAAGCAATATAAGAAGATGCAGGGCCATCGGCAGAACTTCGTCGAGGTCAAGATCAACGAGATTCTGGTCAATGGGCAGAGCTTCAAGGCATAGCTCTCCACCAAGCTTCATGCACTCCAAGAGGGTAAGATGGCACATAAAAAAGGTTTAGGCTCTTCTAAAAATGGTCGCGACTCGAATGCGCAGCGGCTTGGGGTAAAGGTATTCGGTGGCCAGGCAATCCTGGGAGGCGGTATCATCGTCCGTCAGCGCGGTACACCGCTCAAGCCCGGCCTGAATGTCGGTCGCGGCAAGGATGACACTCTTTTCGCGAAGATCAGCGGCGTCGTTCGCTTCCAGAATCGCGGCCAGCATGGACGCTTCGTCATCGTCGATCCAGCCGAAGTTACCGCCGTACATGCATAATTAGTTTTCTGGCTGTCCTGCTTAGTAGAGGTTTTCTTGTGTCTCTGCAAGTACTGGCTTTCCTCGCTCATCCATCACCGCCCGGCCTATCGGTGTGCGGTGATCGTGAGTGAACAAGAGAAGCCAATGTTCTGGAACGGCTCGTGCATAAAATCGTTTTCGCTCCGCGATGCAAGTCATCGGATCGAGGTCGTAACCCATGACCCATGTAGGGTCGAGGTGCGCGCTGGTTGGGATCAGGTCACCCATATAGCACGCTCGCTCCCCTGCTGACTCGATATGTACCGCCAGCATGGAAGCGGTATGCCCACGAAACGTCTCCACGGAAACACCTTTGCAAACCTCCTCAATCCCGTCCCCCGCAAGCATTATCATCTGCCCCGACTCCACAAGCGGGTCATAGTTAAGCGATAGATAACTTACCCGGTCGCGGTCAAGCTGTAGATGTGCATGCTCCACTTCACCCCGCGCGGCGAAATACCGTGCGTTGGGAAATGTAGGCGTGATCGAACCATCCGGCTGCAGTGTCGTGTTCCAGCCGCAATGATCGAAGTGTAGATGCGTGTTGATCACCACATCCACGTCTTCCAAATTCACCCCGGCGGCGGTCAGTGACGACGGCAGCAACTCCTGATTGCCATGGATCGCCCTCATTTTTGGCGATTGCTTATTCCCAATCCCGGTCTCAATGACGATCGTCTGCTTACCCGTCCGCACGACGGCCGTATTAAGTCCCAGCAGGATGCGATTATCCTCATCCGCCGCCATCCGTTTCCGCCAAAGCGTCTTCGGTACAACGCCGAACATGGCTCCGCCATCCAGCAGATAGCTCCCATCCGTACAGATCGTAATGTCGAAATCGCCCACCATGGTGCGTGCGCGAATCAGGTTGGCGTCGGAAGGCAGTGAAGCGGGGTGCGTCGTCATGTAAAAACAGGCTATATCACCCGTTATACTTCCTCAATCAAGCCGTTAAGGACGTACTGGCCTAATCGACATCAACTCCGTTTTTGCGGGCGTTAGGTGATCCGTGGCCGAAGCCGCTGCAATCAACTCAGCCGTCGCATATTTCATCTGCCCCACGGCTTCCGCACGCCCCGCCGCAGCCACGGGTGTAATCTTTACCCGAGATTGCCTCTTCTGGAAACACTGACGGCAAAGCACAGGCCGGCCCTGCGTTGGGCGGAACGGCACGGTCGTTTCTATCTTGCAGGAGGAACACTCCGTGCGCGTCTCCGTTCGGAATGGCGTCATGGTGCCTACCCCTGCTCCGAGCCGCGCCGTTACCGCAGCCTGGCGTTTGCCTTTGCACGGTTTACATCGCTTCGGATCGTTTTTGAATTGTTTGTCGAAGAAGAAAAGCTGCTCGCCCGCCGTAAAGACGAACTCGCGGCCGCAATCGTTGCACGTCAGAACCCGGTCCAGGAAATCCATACCGCTTCTCCGTTTCACGGAAGAGAATGATCTGCGGCAAAGAGAGCAATCCTCAGAAAGGCGGATATGCCTTTTGCAACAGGTTTTGCGGGGCCCGTGCCGTAGACTGGCGGCAATTTTTAGGATCATACAGGCGGTCATCGCAGCAGGATGACGGCTTAGGGTGTTGTCTGGCGAGACTTGCTGCCGCTGCCAGTTTGGCAGGGACGGCCTTTATGGACAGTCCCTGCGTACTGTTCTACTACTATGGTGTCAGTCCTGCTCTTTTCGTATCTTCTTGCGATTGCGCTTGCGCGCCAAGGCTTCTTTTACGCGCTTCTTCTCGCCCGGCTTCAAATAGAACGAATGACGCTTGACTTCCTTGATGATATCTTCCGTCTGAACCTTCCGCTTAAAGCGGCGCAGGGCATTCTCAAGGGGTTCCCCCTCTTGAACTCGAATCTCTGCCAATGAAATACACCTCCAACCATTCCCAATGAGGGATGCGTTAAGCATACGCTTTCGCGCTTCGAGTACAAAAGAAAAACATTCGCCATGCCGTGTATCCGAAGCTGCATACGAATCCCCCGTCGCCGTGTCCCCGGCAAAGGAACAGTAACCGTCGAAGCTGAAGCTCGAACATAGTGGTATGTGTATCTGCGTGTCGACTCGCGGCGTGTTATTTACTCGAAACCGCCGATGCTGTACGGACTTATTATTTCTCGAAGGGCTTCATAGCTTGAATCCTCGCTACTGAAACAGGTGGGTTCGCTCGAGCCGCATCTGCGACCAGCACGTCTACCAGCGCGCGACATTCGCCTATACCCGTGGCGAGCAACTCGCGAAAGGAGGCGATGCGCGACATAATCCATAGCATGAGTGCAACCATCCATGCCGGGCTGGCGTTGAGCCGCGATTTGCCGGCCGGATATAGCCGGTAGCCGAGCCGCTGAATCAGGGTGAAACTCTCCTGCATTCCACGCGCGATCACCATGGACTCGCCCCAGGACGCACCACCTCCACGCCGAACACCCGCCACCGATACGCTCTCGAACGCTATGCATAGCGGGACGTGGCAGCGAAGCCAGAGAAGCATGTTGGGCTCTAGGACAGCCGGCAGGCCGGCGGCAATGAAAATATCCACGGATCCTTGGTGGTTAATTTTGCTTTTTTGGCCGGCGGCACCAATCGTAGCGTTGAGTTTGCCGTCATCACCAATATTGGCCTGCACAAACGGCATGCCGAACGAGCAGCGCTCCGCACCGACCGCGTCCCGCAGTCGCTCCGGATCGAAGTTATTGAACATGAAGAGTATACGTTTGGCGACGCTACGCTGAAGCTCCGGGAGAATCGCGTCAATTTGATGAGCGAGTAGAGTGACAATCACAAGATCGTAGGGGGTCTCCTCGTCCAGTGAATTGGCTAAACGCACCTCCGCACGCTCGCCCTTACTGTTGACGATGCCGCTATCGTGCTGCAGCTGTTGAAAGCGTATAGAGTTTGGCCGCGTAATAGCGGTGACCTCGTGATTGCCTGTACGGGCCAGCTGGAAGGCGAAGGTGCTGCCGATCCTGCCGGCCCCTAAAATAGCGATACGCAAACGCGCGGAAGAGGAGATGTGGAATTCCTTGCTCATGATGAGTCCATTATCGAATCACGATGATCGACTCTCAATGCTTTAAAGTCGCATATAAATGCTTGGTTTACCGCTCGTAACCGCTGGAGGATAAGGGTCCGACTCCGGGCGAGGTCGAGCGCTTTGTAAACCACCAAGAGCGAAAAGCCGAAGGGCCAGCCAATCGAATTAGAGACGGCCCTGCTTTATTAGAAGTGGAGGCCGCGCATGTAGTCCGCGTCGATTTTTAAGGCTTCAAAGGGAGGAATGGCGAAATGCTCCTGCTCGACGAAGTAATGCTTGATTTCGCCACGGTTTGCGGCGGCGAGCAGGGCGTGGAAGTCGACGGTACCTTTACCGAGTTCGGCGGCTTCGGGGGCTTCAGCGGTAGAGGTAATGGGACCCGCAGCGGCTTTGAAGTCTTTGATGTGAAGCATGGAGATGCGTTTGGGAAAGTGTTTGAGGTAACCAACGGCATCGCCGCCGCCGACGGTGACCCAGCCGCAGTCCATCTCAAAGGTGACGAGAGCGGGGTCGGTGAGTTTGAGGAGTTCGTCGTAGGGCACCACGCCGTCGAGCGCGTGGAACTCCGCGACATGGTTGTGATAGCCGAAGCGCATACCAGCGGCTTTGACAATCTTGCCGATGCGGTTGAACTCTTCGGCATTCCAACGCCAATCGTCGATGGAGAGGGTGTGGGACTTGGCGGCCGGGCTGGTGGGGTCTTTGAAGCCTGGTGAGGCGCAGATAATGTATTCCGTGCCGACTTCGCGGAGGAAGGCGATGGTCTCTTCAAGTCTGGGAGCAAGCGCACCGTATGAGTAGTGGGCGCTGACGCACCGGAGACCGGCGGTAGACATAGCTTGTTTAACGTCGGCGGAGGAGTGATTGTAGAAGCCGGCGGCCTCGACCTCGCGGTAGCCGAGCGCCGCGATCCGGTTGAGGGTACCCTGATAATCCTTGGGCAGGAGATCGCGCACCGAATAGAGCTGGAGGCCGAGCGGGAGAGGCGTGGGGGCGGCAAGTGCGTGACGAAGCGTGGTGGCGGAGAGGATGGAAGCCGCGCCTAACTGGAGAAACTGGCGTCGCGTGGGGATACGGGAGATCATGGAATGGCCTCGTGAGTAGAAAGTCTGCGCGCACTCAACTTACTACATTGGCATGATGGTGCGCGAGGATACAGTTCTTGCGCGTATACCTCGGGTTACCACTTAGTATCGGCCACGATCGGCGGGAGACCGTCGCTTGCTGATTAATCCAACCGACGTCACTGATTTGGGACGCCTGTCCTGTTTGCGTTCAAGGTTCTTGAGGACATGTGACGATGGTGTTCGGAATGGTTAGAGAGGTCCAATCCAGCCGCCGATAACGGGGCTGTGATGACAACTCCGCGGTTCCTCTCTTCTCTTGCTTTCTTGCTCTGCTTCAATCTCTCCTCGAACGAGGCCCGTGCGCAGAATGCTTCGCAGACTCCAACCCAGGCGACGACGTGGCGCTACGATAACGCCCGCACGGGACAAAACATTGCCGAGACGAAGCTAACGCCGGCCAATGTCAACGCAACGACCTTCGGTAAGGTGCGGTCGTATCCGGTGGATGGCTACGTATACGCGCAGCCGCTCTACCTTTCCGGTCTGACGATCGGCGGCATCACGCACAATGTAGTCTTCGTGGCGACAGAGCATGAGAGCGTGTATGCCTTCGACGCGGACCACAATGTGCAGCTATGGGTGGCAAGCCTGGTGGATACGGCGCACGGCGCGGCGGCGGGAGCGACGAGCGTTCCGAGCCAGGATGTAGGGACCAGCGACATTCTGCCGGAGATCGGCATCACGGCGACGCCGGTGATCGACCCAGCGACAAATACGATCTATGTGGAGGCGAAGAGCAAGGAGAACGGCGGGTATGTCCACCGGCTCCACGCGTTGGATGTGACGACAGGTAAGGAGCGGCCGGGCAGTCCGGTGGCGATTGCGCCTTCAATCGCCGGGACAGGCGTCGGCAGCGTGAATGGCGTCATCAACTGGCAACCGCAGTGGCAGCTGGAGCGGCCGGGATTGCTGCTGCTGAACGGCAAGGTATACATGGCGTTCGCCTCGCATGGCGACAATGGACCGTATCACGGCTGGGTACTGGGGTACGACGCGGCGACGCTGCAACCGGCGGGTGTCTACAACACGGCACCAAATGGAAGCGAAGGGGGCATCTGGGAGTCGGGCGCGGGTCTGGCGGCGGATACGATCGCGAGCGGCGGACGGATGTTTATCGTCAATGGCAATGGCGAGACGGTGGATGGGCCGCCCTACACGGATACGCAGAGTTATGGCAATGCGATCGAACGGCTGGACCTGAGCACGGGCGTCCACGCGGCGGATCAGTGGACGCCGTTTGATACGGACCAGTTGAGCGCGTCGGACATCGATCAGGGCTCGGGGGGAATCCTGCTGCTGCCGGACCAACTGGGCGTGCATACGCATGAGCTGGTGCAGGTGGGTAAGAACGGTCGCATCGAGTTACTGGACCGGGACAATCTGGGCGGCTTCGATACGGCGGTGAACCATGTGGTGCAGGAGATCAGCGGACAGATCGGCGGCCTGTGGAGCACGCCCGCGTATTGGAACGGTAGCTTGTATTTCTGGGGACGCGGCGATGTGTTGAAGCAGTTTACCTTGCAGAATGGTCTGCTGAGTGGAGCGCCGGTGTCGCAAGGGCAGGACTATTCGGCGTTTCCGGGAGCGTCGCCGGTGGTGACTTCGAATGGAACGGCAAACGGGATCGTATGGGCGTTGCGGACGGATGGCTACGCGGCAAATGGACCGGCTCTGCTGTACGCCTATGACGCGACAAACCTGAGCAATCTGCTGTACATCAGCAATCTGAACAGCCTGCGCGACGCGGCGGGAATTGCTGTAAAGTTCACCGTGCCCACGGTGATCGACGGCAAGGTGTTCGTGGGCGCGCAGGGTGAGGTGGATGTGTATGGTCTGTTGGCGGATGCGCCGCCGAAGGCGCCCGCGGTAACCTTTAACCCAGCGCCGGGGAGCTACCTTGCGGCGCAGGCCGTGACCTTGTCGGACACTGATCCGACAGCGGTGATCCACTACACTATCGACGGGACGACGCCAGATGCTGCGTCGCCGGTTTATACCGGCCCGCTGCCAGTGAGCAGCACGACGTGGATCGAGACATTGGCCGTTGAACCGGGGCTGGATAACAGCGCAGTCACCGCCGGTAACTTCATTATTGGGACGACGGCGAACATCAGCTACAGCAACGGCTTCTCTTACGCCGGCGGGCTGACGATGAATGGCACCGCGATCAACTCGGACGATAGCCGGCTACAGTTGACAAACGGCGGGCTCTACCAGGCGGGCAGCGCGTTTGCAAATACGCCGGTACATATCGAGACGTTTATCAGCGACTTTACGTTCCAGCTCTCGGGCGGAGCGCGGCTGGCGGATGGCTTTACATTTACGCTCCAGAACAACAGCCCGCACGCCCTGGGAGCAAGCGGCGGCGGACTGGGCTATGGTTCGCAGGATGTAACTGCCGCTCCGCTGATGCCGAACAGCATCGCGGTGAAGTTCGACCTGTGGAGCAATAACGGGGAGGGGTACGACTCGACAGGCGTTTACAAGAACGGTGCATCGCCAACTATCCCGGCGATCGATATGACGCCGAGCGGGCTGAACCTGAGCAGCGGCGATACGATGCGCGCGCATATCGTCTATGACGGCATGACGCTGTTCCTGACGATCACCGATCCGGTGGCGAACACTTCGTTCAGTACGAATGTCGCCGTTGATATTCCGGGCACGATCGGTAGCAATACGGCCTATGCGGGCTTTACGGCGGCGACGGGCGGATTGGGAACGAGCCAGAAGATCTTGACCTGGAACTTTTGGTCGAACCCGAATCTTGGACCCCCGCAGCCGGTACCCACGCCCGTTGTTAGCTTGGCGGGAGGGCTGTATACAACGCCGCAGTTGGTGACGGTGACGGATTCGTTAGAGGGCACGGCGATTCACTACACGATCGATGGTACGGTTCCCACGGCTTCATCGCCGGTGTATACGGGCGCGCTAACGCTCACGAATACGACGCTTCTCCAGGCGGTGGCTGTTGCGACGGGCTATCCATGCAGTAATCCCGCGAAGGCAAGCTATATCTTCCCAAGCACGACGCCGCCAGCGATGTCGGAGCAGCCGCCTATGGTGATGCAGGGTGCTGCCAGCGGAGCCATTGTGCCCGTGACCGGGGACTTCAACGGCGACGGCAAGGCCGATATGGCAATGATCAATGCGGTGAGCGGATCGGTCAGCGTCATGTTCGGCAATGGCGATGGCAGCTTCCAAGCGGCGGCTAACTATCCGATGGGAGCCTCGGCTTCGTGGCTGGCGGCCGGCGACTTCAACGGAGATGGCAAGCTGGATCTGGCGGTAGTCAGCTCGATCACGGGCAAGCTGACGGTGCTGCTGAATAACGGCGCGGGTATCTTCCCGACGGTGAATACGATGACGATGCTAATCGGTTCAGGCGCGGTCCATGCCTCGGTGGGTGACTTCAACGGGGATGGGCATTTAGATCTGGCGGTTACCAATGGCAATGGCGGCACGGTAACGATCCTGAGCGGCATGGGCACGGGAGCGTTCCAACTGGCCGCAACGTACCTTGTAGGCAAAGGACCAGCGGGCACAGCGGTGGGCGACCTGAACGGCGATGGCCTCCTCGATTTGATCGTCTGGCACGGCAAGGATGCGACGGTTGGAGTATTGCTGAACGATGGAGCAGGAAGCTTTCTGCCGCCGGTAACGTATGCGGTGGGAGCGACACCTTCCAGCGTCTGCCTTGGAGATTTCAACGGCGACGGGTTTAGCGATGTGGCCGTGGCCAGCTTGGGCAGCGGCACCGTGAGCGTATTGCTGAACGATGGCAGCGGCAAGTTAGCTGCCGGGCAATCCTATACAGTGGGGCAGTCGCCAACTTCCGTGCTGGCGATGGATATGAACGGTGATGGCGTCATGGATCTCGCGGTCACGAACCAGGCGAGCAGTTCAATGGGGCTGCTGCTGGGCAAAGGCGACGGAACCTTTATGCCGCAACTCACCATGCCTCTTAGCGTGAAGCCCTATTTGGCGGTAGCCGCGGATTTCAATGGCGATGGCCGCCCAGACTTGGCCGTTACCACGTATACGCCACCGCCCGCGCCGCTTGCGATCGGTCCCTTGCGGATCGGCGGCCCGGCCCGCAGTTTTGATCCGGTCTCGATCTGGTTGCAGATAGCGGGAGGTGCGGCGAAATAGATTTAAAGTAAGAAGAAGCCCTTCATCGGGGCCCCTTCTTGTGCGGCTAAGGACGGTAACTAGCTGCGAACACGGCGAGTCGCGCGATGACCGCGATGTTTACCGTACTTGGCGACGCGCAGCGTGGCGCGGCTATGACGGCTGGAACCGCCAAACGACCACTCCCGCACCGGACCCACATCCACATGGACGAACTGCGACTTAGGATAGTAGCCAACACCACCTGCATCAAGTGAGAGTGCAGTATCGCGCAGCTGGACGGTGGAGACACCAGGAATGCGGATATCGATGGCCTTAGCTTCCATGTGCTGACTATGTTCGGCGACGCCGCTGGCTGGAGTGCCCCTGCGTAGGTAAGCGTTCGACCAGGGAGTACGGTAGCCGCATACGATATCGATCACGCCGTTCGGCTTGTTCAGTTTTGCCATCAGGTTATGAAGCAAATCGAATTCCCGTGGATCATAGTGGCTGACAGCATCCGTGCGGTGGTCGCGTAGGAAATGGTTGAGCTGCTCAAGCGCGGTGGGAATATAGAGGTTGCCGACCCGATAAACGACGTCGATGCTCTCGTTGGTGTGTAAATGATGCAGTTTAAGGTGATAAACGCTGGCGGTACTTAGCAATGAGCCTGTATCGAGAGTGCGCGGTGTACCCGGCAAAAGGAGATCGTTCGATTCGTTAGCATGGGCCGTGGCTGATCCAGCGGTAAGCGTTCCGACAACGAGCGCGGCTGCTATAAAGTGTCTTCGCAACAAGTGCATTCATGCTCCTAACGGATCGAACAAGGATGGAATGGAACCGTACCGGTCAAATGCGATTCGCAAATCGTCATTCACTTCTCCTAGTTTACCGCGTTTAGGTTACCTGTGCGCGCAAGTTGTTTTCGGTCGCTGGCATTGTTTCCTATTGTGCTCCGACGCCTTCGGACGAGGTGTGGCACCCTAGAAGCATGATGACGCTTAGCCTTCACAAGCAGCGCGTACTTGGCGCCTTAATGGAGAAAGAGATTGCGACGCCGGAGACCTACCCTCTTTCGCTGAACGCGCTGGTCAACGCGTGCAATCAGCGGTCAAGCCGCGATCCGATCCTGGATTTGACCGAGGACGAAGTACGCGAGGCGCTTGATGGCCTGGAGGCGCTTGGGCTGACTGCGCGTCTGCGAGATAGTCGCGTGCCGAAGTTCGAGCATCGAGCGCGCACGGCATTGAACCTGCGGCGCGATGAAACGGCGGTGGTTTGCCTGCTGCTGCTACGTGGTCCGCAGACGCCAGGCGAGCTGCGCAGCCGATCGGACCGGCTCCACGCTTTTGAAGAGGTTGCGGCCGTGCAGTCGACCTTAGACCGGTTGGCGAACCGGCCTTTAAATACGGAAGTGAATGCTGAGATGACCGGTCCGCTGGTGATCACGTTGCCACGCCAGCCTGGGTCGCGGGAATCGCGGTATGCGCATCTGCTTGGCGAATCGGTAACAGTAACTGCTTCATCTGCTTCGCCGATCAACGCAAAAGACAAGGAAGCGAATCGATTGGAACGATTTGAGAGGGAGCTCGCGGAGTTACGCGCGCGTTTAGAGGCGATCGAACGCAAGATGTAAGACAAGGCCATTCGAATGTCTTATAGCATTCGCGTCGGATGAATAGCTGGAGGATGATCCGGTATCTGTGCAGACAAGAAGGCGGAGAGCCGAAGCTATCCGCCTTCTTGTTTATGCTTGAGTTTAGAAGCTCAAGCGAAGTTGATACTCTACACTTCGTGGCGCGCCTTGGTCGTAAGTTCCCGACTGACGTGTCACACGATATGAATTGACGGTGGCGAAATCGTTTGGTCCATTGACGCTGCCTGCACCGGCGGAACCAAGGTTGCCGGCGAACGGAGCGACGCTTGGATTGCCACCGTCATTGCCGAAGTTGGAGAAGTTACCCACGTTGTAGAAGGCGATACGCGGCTCAAGCAGGATGGAGTCGCCAAGCGTGTGGACATAATGGCCAAGCCGGACTGGGTAACCGAAGGTGGCATCGACCTGCCGAAACATTGGGTTGGCCGGACCGATCGCCTGAGGAAGTGTGGGCAAAGTTTGTACCACACCGTTGAGAGCCTTGAGTTGAGCCGTGGTTAGCAACCCGGCGGAGATAAGGGCTTGTCCGGCGGGCGTAATGTTGCCGGCATACGTTTGATTGAAGTTGGTAATGTACTGGCCGATGTTGCTTGGCTTAACGCGGTGCATATAGTCACCAGGCAACGTACCTGGTGCAAGATCGCCCGTGGTTCCGTCCCCAGTCAGGTCGGACTGGAAGATATTTCCATTGGGATTGGCGGTATTGTCGAGCGTAAGGGTTGTGGGCAAAGCGGAGTAGAAGTGGCCGATAACACCGATCTCCGGACCGTACTTGAGGAGAAACGAACCACCGAAGGAGATCTGGTGCTTACGATCGAGTGTAGCCCTGCCAATATATTGGTTAGGGTTGTCGTTGTCCCAGGAATTGTTGCTGAAAAATTGGTCGGAACCGCCAGCGGACGAAGAGACGACTCGTGAGAGGTTGTAGGAGATTTGCAGATTGGAGCGTTCGATACCGGGAACCGGGCGAGATTTTTGCTCACGAAAGACGATCTGCAAGGCATCATAACCCGAACGACCGATCGGAAGCAGGAACGCTCCGCTGCCAAGCTTTGCGTTGGCACCCGGGAAGGCCGCGCCAGTCGCCACGGTCAAACCCTGATTAGCCGGGGCTGAACCACCGAGATACGCATCTCCAGAATCCAGACCCTGTGCCGCAAAGGTATTGATAGTGGCTCCATTGGCAATGGCGCAGTTGATGGATGCCGCACCGTATCCTTGCGGACACATCGGGTAGCCCGCATACTTTGCTGCTGGATTAGGAGCGAGCGTCGCCGCGATCGCGTTTTGGGCCGCCGCCGTATTTAGATAGCGGGCTGCGCCGATGTGATTGACGTCCTGCGTCTGGGCGATCTTGAGCGTACTGTTGTGCACATAGTCGGCAGAGAGGACGCCACCACGGAACAGTTCGCGCTGAAGACCAAAGTTCCACTGCTCGGAGTAGGGTGTCTTGTAGGGCGCTCCATAGAGCCCTCTAGCGTTTAAGGTGTTCCCGAAAAAACCAGGATTCGGAGAGGTAGGGTTTTTGGCGGAAGCAGCCTGAAACCCCTGCGAAAGTGCGAGGACATAAGGTGCGGACGTTGCAATGGGTGCCGCGCAAATCTGATTGATGGTGAGGGAAACGCCATTAACACTTGCCGAGTTCGTGATGCTGCCATCGGGGTTGGTGAACTTGCCCGGTCCACAGACCGAACCGCCCGACGCCTCTACAAAGAATGGACCGGCGGGAAGAAGATTGCCGCGCGCGTTGGTGGTGTTGTTAAAGACGTCACCCTCATAGAAGATGCCGATACCGGCCCGGAGCACTGTCTTTTGATCGGGTAGAGCATAAGCGAGCCCGAGTTGCGGAGCGAAGTTGGCGTAAGGCTGGCGCACTGGGCCGGCAAACTGGCTGCCAAACTGACCCAGTAGCGAGGTGCTGCCGGAGCACGGTATGTCACCCGCGCCGGCGGCACCGTACTGAGAAATATTTAGAGCGGAGCACGGTATGTCCGCCACATCCTGGTTGGCACGATCCGTATCGACACTCCAGCGAACGCCCGCGGAGATGGTGAGCCGGGGAGTTGCCTTCCACGAGTCCGCAAGGTAAGCACCTTCGCGCCAGTCGTGCACGCCGCCTCCTGACAGACCAAACCCCGGGTTTTCTGTAAAGAAGCCGAGATTGTTGCCAATGGCGACCGAGCTTGCGTGATAACCGTTGAGCGGATCAGCCGGACAGGGGGCCGCTCCGGCGACATTGCCGCAATTAGTAAGAAGAGTCGCTGAGTTTTCGCGCAGTCTCGGTCCCAGACCGAAGAAGTTGGCAAAACCGCCGCCGAGAATGTGGTTGATGCTATAGCCGAAGCGGACCGTATGCGCACCCTTCGTCCATGAACCGTCATAGCGGGCTTGTTTATCGCTTTGGTAGGTTCCTTGAGGCGCGTCTACATTGGGTCCGCTTGACAAGCGTGGGCTGACACCCGAGACGTTTTGAAATGCAATTCCCGGCAGAAGGTTGACGGCCGCATTCGCGGAGGTGTCGCTGATGAGATTGTGGAACTTTTCATAACTGCCGCGAAAGGAGTGGGTAAAGCGTCCGAATTGAAAGTCCGCTCCGCCAGCGATGCCTGGAGTGTTATCGCGGTTGGCGTAGGTTTCAAACTGCTCGCCGAAATTGCCCGCGATGGCGTTTACATTGTAGTTAGCGCGAGCGAAGTAGTGTCCGCCGAATGGGCCGCTGTAATCGAGACGGATAGTAGAGTAGGTTTCACGGTAGGGCGACGGGACGTTCAAACCCTGGTACTGCGGAAAAATGGATGAAACGCCAGCGGGCTGGGCGGCGTCTTGCTTGATGCGCTCAGCGTTTCCGAAGAAGAAGAGCTTGTCCTTAAGGATAGGTCCGCCAAGGGCGCCGCCGAACTGGTTGCGCTGGAAAGGAGGTTGTGTGCCGAACTCAGTGGCAAACAGTGACCGTGCATCCTGAAAATTGTAAAAAAGTTCTCCGTGCAGAGCATTCGTGCCGGTCTTTGTCGTCACCAAGACCTGACCCGTTGAGGTCACATCACCTGAAACGTCCTGAGTGGACCGATTAAGCTGGAATTCGCCGATCGCGCCTTCAGCGACGTTGAAGATCGTCGTGCCGACCGTCTCGTCAGTAATGTCCTGTCCATCGAGGAGGATGCGCGTTGTGCGACCTGAAACGCCGGATACGGAAAGCGCGGAGTAGCCGGCCTTTGTTGGATCAAAGGAACCACCAGATTGAAGGATGACGCCAGGCTCGATCTGCGCCACATCGAGAAAATTGCGCCCGTTGATCGGCAGAGACTCTATTTGTTGACTTGTCAACACGTCGCTGACGCCAGCCTGCTCCGTGTTGAGTTGAATGGCACCGGCGTTCACCTCAACGGTTTCGCTAGACTGACCCACATTCAATTTGAAGGAGCCCGAAGTCACCGTACCGACACGAATGACCGTGGTGACCGCCAGTGTTTGGAATCCGGGAACAGCGACAATCACTTTGTAGTTGCCGGGGTTTAAGGGGCCAATGCTGTAGAAGCCCGCAGAATCACTGGTCAACTGCTTCGAGAATCCAGTATCCGCGCCCTGTACCGTAATGTTGGCGTTGGGGAGTACCGCTCCGCTGACATCGGTAATCGTGCCGGAGATCGATCCGCCGTTGACTGAAACGGTTTGTCCGTAACTGAGCATTGCACTGGTAAGTGTCAATGCTGCCCATTCTAAGGACTTCTTCATTCTTCGCTTCTCCCTGGGTTTGTTCTGCTGTGCTCGCAATGCTGTTCGTTGCAGGCTATTGCACTGGTCATTTACGAGCAACGATATATGGACGCACAGCACGTAATCAGCCATTAACATCTACAGTGCGGCACTGCGTAGCATGTTCATTTAAAAGACCTAATGACTCCTACACGCCACATCGTAGACTATGATTTTCTAAACATGCTATGGAAATTGGAATAAAAGGCTTATCGAATTGAAATTACCGTTGTTCTAATAGGATCGACAGGCGTTGAAGCCAAACTATAATAGTGATTGACCATGGCTGACGATCTGTTTCCGCAGAACCCTCCCTCTCCGCAAGACGCAAACTCGAACAATCCTCCCCCGGCAGGGAGCCCTCCCAATGGACCGCCGCAGTCTTCGCCGGGGCGTGGGGCACTAAACATGCTCTCGATCAACATCGAGGACGAGATGCGGCGGTCGTATCTCGACTACTCGATGTCGGTCATCATCGGCCGCGCGCTGCCCGATGTGCGCGACGGGCTGAAGCCGGTGCATCGCCGCATTCTCTATGGAATGCAGGAGATGGGGCTACAGTTTAATAAGAAGTACACGAAGTCGGCCAAGGTGGTGGGGCACGTAATGGGCAACTACCATCCGCACGGCGACTCGGCGATCTACGACACGATGGTGCGGATGGCCCAGCCGTTTTCGTTGCGTTACCCGATCGTCGACGGACAGGGGAACTTCGGCTCGGTCGACGGCGATCCTCCGGCGGCGATGCGGTATACAGAGTCGCGGCTGACGCGGATCGCCGGTGAAATGCTGGCGGATATCGATTCGGACACGGTCGACTTCGTGCCAAACTATGATGAGTCGACGCTGGAGCCGGCGGTGTTGCCGTCGCGCGTCCCGAACCTGATTGTGAACGGCAGCTCGGGGATTGCGGTCGGCATGGCGACCAACATCCCACCGCATAATTTGACGGAGATTGTGAATGCTTGCATCTCGTTGATTTCAAAGTCGCCGCAGGACCCTACGTCCGATTTGGCGCTGGTGTTGCAGCATGTGACGGGCCCTGACTTTCCGACGGGTGGCATTCTGTTTGGGCGGGCAAACATTGCTGCGGCGTATGCATCCGGTCGAGGACGTTTTATGATGCGCGCCAAATGTCGCATTGAGAACATATCCGGCGGGCGGCAGGCGATCATTGTCGAGGAGATCCCTTACCAGGTGAATAAGTCGAAGCTGATCGAGCGGATCGCCGAGCTGGTGAACGAAGGCGTCATCACGGACATTGCGCGGGATGAGTTCCGCGACGAGTCCGACCGGGACGGGATGCGGATCGTCATCGGTTTAAAGCGTGGAGCGGAGCATCAGATCGTCCTCAACCAGCTGCACAAGCACACGCAGATGCAGGAGAGCTTCTCGATGATCTTCCTGGCCGTGCATAATGGCCAGCCAAAAGAATTGCCGCTCGACCAGGCCATCCGCGCTTTCCTCGATCATCGCGTCGAGGTGGTGCGGCGGCGGACGGCGTTTCTGCTGAATAAGGCGCGCGACCGCGAATATATTCTGCTCGGCTACCAAATCGCACTCGACCACCTGGATCAGGTTATCCGAATTATTCGCCAGTCGGGTAGTCGGCCGGAGGCGCGCGAACGGCTCTACAACTATTTTTCCGGAAAGACGATCAACCTGCGCGGTACGGAGCTTGCCGGGGTTACCCTCGATCCGGCTAAGTATAACATTGACATGACGTTTTCGGCGACGGGGGTGCTGATCCTGAGCTATCGGCAGATCGACGCTATCCTCGAACTGCAGCTCTACCGCCTGACTCAGCTCTCCATCGACGAGCTCTTGAACGAGCTGCGCCAGGTGCGCGACAACATTGCCGAGTTCGAATCTATTCTTGCTTCTCAGGCGAAGCTGAGGGCCGTCATCGTCAAGGAGCTGGAGGATATTCGCGATAAGTATGGCGACCCGCGCCGCACCCTGATCGTCGACGAGACCGCCGAGTTGGGTCTTGAAGACCTCATCATGGATGAGCAGGTCGCCGTCACGGTCTCGAATACGGGCTACCTGAAGCGCACCCCCATATCTATATATAGGCAACAGCGCCGGGGTGGCACCGGGCGCCTCGGCATGAAGACACGGGATGAGGATTTCGTCGCGCAGCTCATCGTCGATTCCACCCACGCGTATCTGCTCTGCTTCACGAACGCCGGGCGCGTCTACTGGCTTAAGGTCTATGAGATTCCCGACGCTGGTTCCGCTGGTAAGGGCAAGGCCATGGCTTCGCTCGTCGATCTTCAACCCGGGGAAAAAGTCGTCACGATCCTGCCCGTCCGCGATCTCACCGAATCGGGAAAGCACGTCCTATTCGCCACGCGCAACGGCACCGTAAAGAAGACACCACTCAAGGATTTCTCGAACGTCATGTCTCGGGGGATTATCGCTATCGGCATCGACAAGGACGACGAGCTTATCACCGCCCGCATCACCGACGGCCAACAAGTCATCTTCCTCGCCACCCATGACGGCATGGCGATCCGCTTTAACGAGCAGGACCTTCGTCCCATGGGCCGTCCGGCGACCGGCAATCGCGGCATTTCGCTCCGCAAGGGAGATTTTGTAATTGGCGCGGCCGTCACACCGTCGGCTGAGGCCCGCAACAAGGCGCGGCTCGAACGCGCCGCCGCCAAAGGCCTTACCGATCAGGTCGAGGCCGCCATCGACGAGGCGATCGATGCCGCGCCGCTTACGCTTTCCGGGAACCCGGAGGACGTAACAGCACAGGTGGAGCCGGTCAAGTCCGAAAAGCTGGATAAGCTCGACAAGCAGCTCGGCCTCACGCCCTGCCTGATCCTGTCGGTCACAGAGAACGGCTTCGGCAAGCGCACCGACGTGGACGCCTACCGGCTCCAAAGCCGCGGCGGAAAGGGCGTCATCAATGTCAAAACAACTAGCAAGAATGGTAAAGTCTCCGGCATCAACCTCGTCGATGAGACTAGCGAGCTGATGGTCATCAGCCAGTTCGGCAAGATCATTCGCATCGACACCAAGAGCATCCGCGCCGCCGGCCGCAGCACTCAGGGCGTTAAGCTGCTCGATTTGGAGCCGCAAGATAAGGTAGCCGCCGCCGTCGTCATTCCTCCTGAAGAAGACAAAGTTCAACCGGAGAATGGAACGCTTTTGCAGTGAGCTAAGGCCAAGCTCGTCGGCCCACAACGATATGACGTGCTCTCGGCTAAAATCGATTGGTGCGATCCCTTATTACTGCCGCAAATCTCTTCTTATTTACGCTATGCCTCGCTCTGAGCGGCTGCGGTAAGCCCCAACTCGATGTGCCCGCATCCGTAACCATCATAGGGCAGGCAACGCCCATGACTGTCCACGTCCGTGATACTCGTGGCGTCAGCAAATTCACCGTCACTCTGGCGCAAAACGGCGCGCAGTATCAAGCCTGGCAAGCTCCGGCGGTTTCGAAAAACGTCGACACCACTTTCAACTTCGAGGCCGGTATCAAAATTACGCCCCAGTTGCGTGATGGTCCTGCCCGCCTGATTCTCGAAGCTACGTCCGGCGGCTTATTCCATGGCACCACACGATGGGAGCGCGAGGTAAAGGTGGTCACACAACCCCCTCTTGTCAGCGCGGACTCCGACCAGCATTATTTGTATCTGGGCATGGCCGATCTTGCGACGATGAACATCACCGGTGCCTATACGTCCGCAGGCATCCGGGTTGGGGACCAGACCTTTCGTGCCTGGCCGATGCCAGGCGGCAAGCCCGGCCTCTTTTCTCTGTTCGCCTTTGCTTGGAACATGCCTGCCGGCACGACACCGCTGGTCTATGCTTCGAATGGGGACGGCAACGACGTGGCGACGCCGCTAACCGTCGTCTTTCCCAAGAAGGAACAGCCCGTCTACACCCAACATGAGATACAGGTCTCCGACCAGTTTCTCCAGAAAGTTCTAGGAGAACTCGACCCCAGTGGCACCGGCGATCCTATTGCTCGCTTTGTTAGAATCAATACCGAGATGCGCCAGGCTAACAACAAGGCTTTGGCCGATCTGCGCCTAAAAACCGAAGAGGGTTTCCTCTGGTCGCAGCCCTTTGCCCGCCAGCACGCCAAGGCCGAGGCGACGTTCGCGGATGTGCGTAGCTATATCTTTCACGGCAAGAAGATTGATCAGCAGGTGCATCTCGGCTACGATCTCGCCTCTACTCAGCATATGGGTGTCCAAGCCTCGAACGATGGCCGTGTCGTCTGGGCCGCTCCCCTGGGCATCTACGGCAACTGTATCGTGGTGGATCATGGCTATGGACTACAGACCATCTACGGCCATCTAAGCCGGATCGATGTACACGTGGGTGACACAGTCAAACGCTCGCAAATCATGGGATTGAGCGGTATGACGGGCATGGCTGGCGGCGACCATGTCCACTTTGCCATGCAACTCGATGGGGTCCAGATCGATCCCAAAGAATGGTGGGACGCGCACTGGATCAAGGATCACGTCGTCCGCCGCGTGGATTTAGCTAGCATCGGCAAGTAACTTGTCTGGTTCGCGGACCTGTCAGGTTATGCATTTCCAGATTGGCCTTGGTGACGATAGTGCTAAGCTGCTTTATATAAGCCGCTGTGAAGCGATTAGCTGCTTTGCGGAAGTATTGGTGGAATTCACCCCAAGCGCGTTTCTATATCAAGAGCGGCGCAAATATATAAAATCACTTTGTTGTATTCGCAAGGTGCTTATTGCAAAGCAGCTAGTCTTTCTTAGAGAGATCGTGATTCCGCCCGTCAGTACTTAGTTTCAACGAGCATATGGTCTAAGGGACTGGGCTTGCAGGCTCAGCGTTGGGCGGGCGGGGAGAAAAGCCTTGACAAAGTTGCCGCACTGAATGAAGATCTGTGTCATTGCAACGGTACTTTTAGTTGGATTAAGCGTGCCCCCTGAGTGTTGCCGTCAGGTTTGTGTCTAATATGTTTCGGAGTGTTCATGAAATTCGCTCGAGCGGCCTCAATAGTTCTCTTGACTTTATTATCTCTGCTGCCGCCGATCGCGGCCATTGGCCAAGCGACTAACTCAGGAGACATACGCGGCGTCGTCACGGACTCGACTGGGGCGCTGATACCGGGCGTAACCGTAACGGTGGTGAACGTCAACACGGGGGTTGTAAAGGTTCTTACGACAAATCAAGATGGACTTTACGACACGTCGTCCATCGTTGTCGGTACTTATAGCGTGACGTTTGAACGTGATGGTTTCACTAAGTTTGCGCGTTCGCAAGTCTCGCTACCAGTCGGCACGTCCACCGTAAACGCCGTGCTGAAGATTGGTTCTTCGACGCAAGAGGTGGTGGTGAACACCGATCTTCCCCTACTGGAGACGGAGTCCGGGGCGCAGCAGACAACCCTTGAAGCTAAATCGATGCAGTTACTGCCGAATGTCGGTCAGAACTGGGAAAACTTCGCGATCCTCATCCCCGGCTCCGCCGGTGTTGCCGGTGGTGTTAATCCGGGGCAGCAAATTTCCGCAAACGGTAACCTGCCGTATAGCAATGTTCTGGCGGACGGTGCGTCGGTCACCCTCGGAACCAGTTCCAATGCTGATGTCAATGTGTTTGAAACGGTGCAGGAGGTGCAAATCTCCACTTCCGCCTTCTCGGCGCAGTATGGCATCGGCGGTATTATTTTCAATCAGATCAGCAAGGGTGGAACAAGCCAGTTTCATGGTTCGGCGTATGAATACTTTCAAAGCAGCCAATTCAACGCCAATAGTTATCAGTTTACTGGGATCGCAGTGAAGCTCCCATCGTTACACTACAACAACTTTGGCGCTTCTATCGGCGGTCCGATCGCCATACCTTTTACAGGCTTGCGCAAGAAGGCGTTTTTCTATTTCGATTATGACCAGATCATCAGTCATGGCGCTACAAACGCCACCAACGACATTCCTTCCGTAGATGTTTTGAATGGCATTTTCACCGGTCCGCAGATGAACGCGATTTACGACCCGACGTCGCAGGTCATCGCACATGACGCCAAGGGCAATGCATATCCTGTTCGTCAATCCTTTGCAAGTGAATATGGGTCCAACATCGTTCCCGCGGCTCTCTTCGACAAGGTGTCCGCGAACTTTAAAAACTTCTTTCCGACGCCCGCCAACCACATTGCCGGCGGACAATTCCTACCGGGAACGGGCATCAATGGGCAAGGTATCAATCAGCATAATTTCAATGCACAGGTACCGCAGCAGAACCCGGAGAGGCGGTATTTCGGCCGGATCGATTATGACATCAACGGCAAAAACCGCTTAACAGGATCGGTCACCGAAGGAGATACTCCCGCGTTTTCTCCCGCTCAGGTCGCCTTCGCTCCTGTTGGCACGAGCAGCTCCGATGTTTCGCGGCTAAATCTACAAGTCACGGATGTTTACACTATCAACCCTCATTTCATCAATGAAGCCCGCTTTGGGTTTACGTACCAAGGTAATTTCTTCGGTGACGGCACGCTCGGCAAAGGCTATTCGGCTGCTCTTGGCTGGCAGTTTGCGAAAGCAGATGAAATTCCTGGAATACAATTTGTGACCAACTATCCGTATGCCTGGATTCAGCCCAGCAGTAACCAGTTCATCTACAAGGAGAACGTGTTTGATCCCTCGGATGTGGTCACGCTGATCAAGGGTAAGCATGTTCTTCACTTTGGGGGCGAAGTTGGCATATACCGCAACGACAACACTCCTTACCCGGCAATCAATCCTGGCACTTTTCAGTTTTCGGGTCAATACACGCAACATTGGACTCTCGACGCTCAAGGTGTAGCGCATCCAGACTCGACTACGGGGGCAGACTTCGCTGACTTCCTTCTAGGCGATGCGCTAAACTGGAATGCCCAGAATGCCGGAGAGTACGGTGCGCGCTTGAAGGATCCTCAAGTGTTCATTCAGGATGACTACAAGGTTCGACCGAATCTAACACTCAATCTTGGAGTAAGATATCAGGTTCGTCTAGGAATCAACGAAGTAAAGGGAAACGTCGGAACCTACGATCCCACCGTAATCAATCCCGCGAGCAAAAGCCTGGGTGCCTATTGGTACGGAGCAACGCATGCCAATGGAAGAAATGCGTTAGAAACGAATAAGTTCACCACGGTACTCCCGCGAGTCGGTTTTTCCTATCTGCCGAACCCGAATATGACGATCCGCGGCGGATTCGGCATCTACGCTTATAATCTTAGCCTCGATACCTACGGAGGGGGATTGGGTAACGTCAGTCAGTTATCCGGTAATTATAACGATCCGACTAATGGCGTCATTCCGGGTATCACGCTTGGCGGAGCAGGCATAGAAAACCTTAGCGGCGCTCCTCTCCCCTTCGTATCACCGGGAACGAGCCCTGCTCGATTCAATGGCCAAAACGCTCAGTACACACAATACGACACCCCGGATCCAGAGATTTACCAGTACAACCTTGGCATCCAGCAGGCCCTTGGGACCAATATGGTGTTCAACCTGTCCTTCGTTGGAAGCCACGGGTTTCATCTTAACTTTCCGACAGATATCAACCAGGTGCCTACAGCTCTCCTATCCGTTAATGACGCTAATGCGCGTCCCACTCAAAATTACAACCAAATTAACGGAAGTACTAATGACGCCATCTCCAACTACAACTCACTCCAGGCTCAAATCAATAGACGCTTGTCGAATGGTCTGAGTCTGGATTTTAGCTACACATGGTCGCATTTTCTGGATGATCAGGACTCCTCGGGTTTTGGAAGTCGGGCCGGTCCAATTTCAAGGCAGTACGCAGATGCTCCCTCAAACTATAGCAACTCCAACTTTGATATACGGAACGCCTTCAAGGGACGTATTGTGTATGAGTTACCGCTAGGTCGTGGCCGCCAGTTCTTAAACCATAATGAACTGATCGATGCAGTATTGGGCGGCTACCAGGTCGCCAGTACGATGCAACTTCAGAGTGGCAATCCTTTCTCGTTGTTCGCAACCAATCAGAATACGTATGCCGAGCCAGGGAGCGGGAATTCACCATTTGTCAACTATTCGGGAGCTCCCTTTGCGCCATCCGGTGGTCGTACTCTACAGGAATTTTATAATCCTGCCGCCTTTACGCTACCGGCTAACGGTTCATTCGGAAATGTTAGGCGTAATTCGCTGTATGGTCCAGGTCTCGAATACGTGAACATCTCGGCGGGTAAAAAATTCGATATTTACGAGAATGTGAAACTACAGATTCGCTTGGATGCTACAAATGCTTTCAATCATCCTAGTTTTGGAAATCCAAACGGCAATTTGAACACAGGATCGACGCAGCAGGTAGGGCAGCCCTTTTCGCAGGCAGGAAGCTTCAACAATGCTTCGCAAATAACGTCAGTAACCGTAGGCGGCCGGAATCTACAAGGAGGACTTCGTCTTGAGTTCTAACCTGCAGCCGTATTCGACGAGTGGCGGCTTTCGCTAGCCTCTCTTCTGTACGCTTGCGATGACTTAGCGCTGGGTTCATGTTAGAGCCTTTCCCGGAAGAAAAATATTTCACCAACTGTGTGCTATTCGCTACCCTGTTTACATGTGGCCATTCGCCTACAGATCGCTCCCATGGCTGCTTCTGAACGTCTTTGCCGTTGCCTCTATACGGGCGCAGCACGCTGGAGGGAATGCCGCCATTGCGCAGCAGGTGCGTGCGGCGCTTACTCAAGCCGGACAGGGGAACCGCCCGGGAGCCATGCAGCTGGCAACTGTCATCCTGCAAGAGCATCCGAATTCTGTGCCCGCGATGAAGCTTTATGCCATGCTGCTTGAAGATGGCGGTGATGCGGCGGCGGCCAGCAGGGAGTATGGTGCGGCGCTTCAGATCGCACCAGGAGATCCAGACCTGCTGTTTAGAGTGGGAGTCGCCGACCTGCTGCGGGGCGATACACCGAAAGCTGTGACACGGTTGACGAAATACACAGCTTTGCAGCCGCGCGACGAGGATGGGTTCTACTATTTGGCACAGGCTTATCATCGTGCCGGCAAGGATGAACAGGCATTAAAAGCTATTCGTCGGGCGAGCGAACTTGCGCCCGCCAGTGCACCCATCGTGCAGAAATTCGGCGAGTTGTTGTGCAGTACCGGTAACAACGATAAGGCGTTGGCTATGCTTGCTAAAGCCCAGCAAGCTGACCCCACGCTATCCCGGATCAACTTCGATCTCGCGGTCGCCAGCTATAACAACATGGATCTTGATCAGGCGGTACGCTATGCCACGCGCGAAGCGGAGCTTTCACCGTCAGATGCAGAGGCCATCTCCCTGCTGGCTTCCGCGGAGGTCAAGCTAGGTAAGTGGCAAGAAGCTATACCAAACTTGCAGCATGCCCTCGCCGTCCGGCCCAAGGACGCGACGCTGATGCTGCAACTGGGCCACTCCCAGTTGGAACTGCACCAGAACGATGCCGCAGTTTCCACACTTCACGAGGCATTGCAGCTTGATCCAACGCAGCCTCTGGCCCACTTCTTTCTTTCACGTGCCTACGCTGCCCTGGGCAACACTGAAGAGGCCCTGCACGAAGCGGCACTGCACCAGCGCATGCTACAGGAAGTTTCGTTTGCGGTGCCGAGCGCGCAGCAGCAAGAACAAGCCGATTTACGGGAGCAGGCCACCCAACTCTTAGTCGCTCACCGTCAGGATGAGGCACTACAACTCTATGCACGGGCGAACAAGGAACCTGGGGTCTCACCCGGCACATCCTATGTGGCGGTCGGCGCAACATACCTGTCCATGGGCGAGGAGGCAAAGGCGAAACAGGCACTGGATCACGCTTTGCGGTTGGACTTGCGTTCCAAGGGAGCTCACACCTATTTAGGCATTCTAGCGATTGAGCAAAATGACCTTATAGTGGCCGCACAGCAGTTTGACTTGGAACTAGAGCTTGACGCCAATCATCCGTTAGCTCTTGCGGAGCTTGGCGAAGTGCGCTATCGGCAGGGCAGATGGAATGAGGCAATTGCACTGTTTGTGCGTTCCAAGACAAGTACCCCTCGGTTCCTCTATCTGCTGACGGATGCTTATTTTCAAGTGGGCAACACAGCGGCGGCGGACATTACCGCCGAATCGCTCGCCGCCTATGCACACGCTCGGCCGGAGGTTATGGCCAGCCTGATGGAGCTGCTGCAGAGCCACGGGGAGACGGCTGTAATCCAGCGCATTGAACATCCTTGAGACGATCTAACTGTTGACCGTCGGCGCTCCGCTATACTTCATTTTGCTTCGGTGATCGCTCCACGTTCCGTGATCGTCAGCACCTGGTCCACCTTGACATTCGTCAGCACCTGGTGAATGCCCGTGGGCCACCATAGTTCTACCGTGTTAATAATTGTGGCATCGCCAAGCCCAAAATGTACGCGCTTATCACTGGAAGAGTTGTACCCCACAGCTGTGGTGGCTTGGTTGTATTGGCTACCGTGAGCGGTCGTGAGCTTGACGCGCGTACCCAATCCATCACGATTGTCGGCAACGCCTACAAGTTTCAGCAAGATCCAATGATTTCTCCTTGTCGGCGTTAGCTCCGCGCCGGTGGTGTTCATCAGCAGCTGCGGCGTCCCATTCAGCACGGTCACCGCCGCATCGATGCGGCCGTTATTATTGAAATCGCCGAAAGCTGCTCCGCGATGCGGCGCGACTAGGCGGAACGCGGGCCCTGCCGTGGAACTTACATCGCGGAAGTGCCCATTATCTTCGCGGCGATACACACTGTCCGGCAGTGGAAATGGCCGGTGCTCAACCTCCATCTCGTTGTCCAGGATGGCAGCGTTGGCCGTGAAAAGGTCTTTCCATCCATCATTGTCGAAATCATAAGCGCCAGCCCCCCAACCCGTCAGTTTGCTCGTGGAGGCAGCCAGTCCAGTGACACCGGTGACCTCTTGAAACTGTCCCTCACCGAGGTTTCGATAGAGTGGAAAGCTATCGCCATACATCGCAGTGTGAAAGATGTCCGGCTTTCCATCATTGTCCAAATCCCGGAACTCGGCACCCATGCCGGCGACGGTTTTGCCATCCTCCTTGTAGGCTACGCCTGCTTCGGTAGCCTCGTCCGTAAAAGTGCCATCCCCGTTGTTGCGCAACAGGAAGTTGGCGAAGGTGTCATTGGAGATGAAGATGTCGGTGAAGCCGTCGTTGTTATAGTCCGCAAAGGCCACACCCATACCCTTGCCGACATACTCCGCGATGTGCGAATCCTTTGAAACGTCTGTAAATGTTCCGTTCCCATTATTTCGATACAGGATATTTGGCAGTCCCTGGAAGTCGTCGGGCGAGCAGTAGGTCGCAATTTTTTTAGTGCTACAAAGTGCTGCGGTCTTCAGGTCGTAATCCAGATAGTTGATCACCAGCAGATCCAGCCTGCCATCGTTGTTGTAATCGAACCAGCCGGCCGTTACGGACCATCCCTTGCCTTTGTCGGGCAACTTC
The DNA here is from genome assembly GCA_964246805.1 of uncultured Acidobacteriaceae bacterium. Taxonomy (GTDB): domain Bacteria; phylum Acidobacteriota; class Terriglobia; order Terriglobales; family Acidobacteriaceae; genus Edaphobacter. The sequence continues at coordinate 2,468 of CAXTRY010000028.1, read as the reverse complement.
CCGGCGACGCCTGCTTTGACGGTCATGTCGGTAAACGTACCATCACCGTTATTGTGAAGCAGCTGGTTGCGGTTGACTCCCGCGATATAAAGGTCCACAAAACCATCGTTGTCGTAGTCACCCGCGGCTACGCCCATGGAATAACCTAAACCCTGTACGCCCGCCCTTTCGGTCACGTCGGTAAAGGTCCCATCGCCGTTATTGTGGTACAGCCGGTTCCAATATTGCGGTCCGGTCTTCTCAAGCGAAGGGATGACCGCACCATTGGTGAAAAAAAGATCGAGCAAGCCGTCGTTATCGTAATCGAAAGCCGCGACGCCACCCGCCATGGTTTCAATGGAGTAGCGCTGCGGCGTGATGTTGCTGTTGAGCTTAAAGGCAAGGCTTGCGTGATGCGCGACATCCTCAAATGTAATCGGCGGCATGTGAACCGGCGCTGTGGGCGGTATAACGGTAGTTTCCGCTTGACCATTGACTGAGGCGGGCTGCGGGTGAGCGGCGTAGGTCATTGGTAAAAACAGCGCACAGAGTAGAAGCGTGGGCAGATGGATCACGTGTCGCTTGCTCTCCATAACCCGAGTCAACTCGGCATCGCTTCACCCGGACGGACAATCCGGATGTCATGGTCGGTAAAGTCTCCATGCATGCTGGGGACCTTAACCTTAGGCATGTGGCAGGTAGTGCACTGGCCCGTAGCCTTCGGGCAAACTGTAGCGAGGTGTTCGGCGTGGCTCGCGCTGGTGACGGTGCGATGGCAGCTGACGCACTTGCCGTCGTAGGAGGCGGAATCACGGTTCAGGGCGTCATGAGGATTGTGGCAGGCGACGCAGGTTAGCCGCTCGTCTTCAGTGGTTCGCCAGCACTTGCTTTCTTCAAGCCTGTATGGCTGAAAGCGGACGGCAGCGGGACTGGTCGTGCCGCCCAAGGCGAGCACGGCATCAGAAAATGTTCGATGGCACGAGCCGCAGAAATCAATGGAATCGGCGGGCAAGAGCTTCGCCGGATTAAAGATGGAAGCGCGCAACGAGGACGGTTGCGCTACAAACGCTCGTGCAGCGGTAACATGTGCCTGACCAGGACCATGGCAGGCTTCACAGCCGAGGCCCGCCTCCGCATGGAGCGGGTTAAAGCCAGCTGCCGTCGTCGCATGAACCGTATGACAACCGAAACAACGGCGCGTTTCGTCCGTGGTGAGCACCTGTCCCATGATGCTCGCATTGCCATGTGGCCGACCGCGACTCAGACCCGTCGTCACGTCCAGGGAATGATCCGTTGTGTAATACGTAAATTCGCTTTGATACCAGCGGCCATCTGCGTGATAGAGAAACGTGCGTCCCAGGACACCGTCGCCTATTACCCAATCGAGCTTTTGCGCCGCGGCAGGTCCCCCCGAAGCCGAAAGCGTGAGATCACCGGATGCACTGGCAGTCAGGTAATAGATCAGCGGGTTTGCATGGGAAGATAGTCTGGTTCTCGGAGAAAGAAAATGCGATTCTACGGCCAACGTCGCGGCACGTACCATGGACGACGGATGGGCGGGCACCTCGTCCGCATGGCAAGCAGTACAGGCACCGGAACCAGAAAACATATCGATCGGTAGAGTCGACTTGGTCGGCCACCATGCCTCGGTTTGCAGTCGTTCTTCGGTGGTAAGTTCCACGCCGTTCGAAGCGTGCTGTGCACAAATCGGTCCCGCCCTCAAAAGGATCATTGTTACAACCGCACTGACCAACATGTTGCGCAACCATCGAAAGCGCAATCGGCACACATCCGCTGTCTTCTCGCACGCTTCGTGCCGCTTCAAGGTCCCAAGGATCCTTTCTTGATGGAACAGGCTCTTCATCTATCGCTCTCTTGCTAGCTTACGAGAACTCAGGTCTGACTGGGGCGAGATTTCGCCAGTTTTTGCCTCAACAGGAGTTTTATCCTAAGCATCTAATCGACTATGTAGCGGATTGCGGGAACTGTAGTTCTCAGGCTCATTTTTGAAACGTGTTCTACTTCATCAGATCGAGTCCAGGCTTGGCCCAGGTCAGGATTACCTCGGCGATCGAAGGGAACTGAGTCGCCAGCACGATCAGCGCCGGGACGCCGCCGATGCTGATCAGGTGCGGGATCAATTCGGTGTACTTCACCTCGCCGGGGGTACTATTCTCGATCAGACTGAGAACAGTGTCCTTCTGAATCTGATAGAACATCATGCCGATGCTTAGGAGAATGAAAAAGAACACCGCGGTAAGCAGCGAACTCAAGCTGCTCTTACCCTCAAAGGGATAGGTGGCGACGCAGACCACCAGCATGGCGAACCCGTAGACGACAAACGTATACATGTTGCGGATGTTCAAGAGCGCGTAACGGATAATGGCTACAAAGCGCAGGGCGAGATAACGCTGCTTCTCCATGCCGATACTGTCCCATTGCCCCGATTCCCGATGTAAAAAGTCGAGCGCTCGTTCCATGGGATCATT
>CAXTRY010000027.1:14930-29533 GCA_964246805.1 uncultured Acidobacteriaceae bacterium | reverse complement strand
GCTTACGCGGAGAGCTTGCCCATGAATCGGCGTCGCATCATGCCGGCGGCACCGAGGGCGCCGGTGCCGAGCAGGAGGAGCGAGGAGGGCTCGGGGGTGGCGGCGACGGTGTTGAAGGTGACGACGGTGCCCGCGCCCGCGTTGGTGTTGAGGGAGAAGTTGGCGGCGGTGTCGGCGTAGCCGGTCTCTGAAAGGATGCCGGTGCCGACGAAGCCCGGGCCGGCGGCGTCGGAGCCGCTGCTGATCATGTCGGTCAGCGTGAAGGTGAGCGTCTGGCCGTTCTCCGTGGTCGAGAAGACGGTGGCGCCGGTGCTCAGGTGTTGGGTGTTGAAGTTCGAGAAGCTGGCGGCGTTGAACATGGTGAAGTTCGCCAGGGAGTCGGCCTTTTTGCCGTCGGCGGCATTGACGTAGGCGTTCGATTCGGTCTGGCTGTTCAGCGCGCCGGCGGTGAACTGGCCGGTGGCCGTGTCGTAGGAGCCGCTGCCGCCGAGGCCGATGGTGCCGGAGATGGAGGTGGCATGGGCGAAGGTGGCGGAAGCGAGGGTAAGAGCGAACACCGCGGATAGACTCTTGAAGTTCATGGGGAAGGCCTCTAGGTTGAAGTTGCTGACTTGCAAGATCGAAACTAGCATCGCGCCCCACCCGTTCCTAGAACTCTCCCATCATCCCACTACCCCAACCCGCGCCCGCACGGTAACTGTCTTTCGGGCATTTGATTACTCCGGTAAATATGACCTAAGCGTCGTAATGATTTCCATGGAGGTAATAAACCTGCTGAATGGAGCGAAAACCTGATTATTTGGGACATTGATTGTTTAACTGGCGAGGAAAGGGCTTGCACGGTAGTAACCTGATCTATTCGGAATCAGCAGGTTCCGGCGTCTCGCGCGGCAAGGGCGTTATTAAAACATCGTCATCGCCAAAGCCAAGTTCGATGCGAACCTCGTCGAGTGTCGGTTCGGCGGGTGGCTGTGTATAGCGGATGTTGTAGTTGGCGAGGGTACTCGCCACGAGATAAAGCTTGGCACCGGGAATAGGCCGCCAGTAACTGTCGCTTGGTCTTTGTATGCCTTTTTCGCGGTCGCGGACCATGTCTTCCTTGCGAAAGCGGAAGGCATCCTTGAGGAAAATGCCTTCAAGCTTGCCATCCTGATCGAGAAACCAGTCGAGCAGCTTGCCGCGATAGAGCACATCCATGGTGGACAGTGCGTCCACCTCGATCACCACATCAGCTTCCGTACCGGGCAGGGCCAGGGATGTAAAGAGGATCTCCCACTCGGAGACATAGGTGAGAAGGAATTTGTCGCAAAATCGCTTTCGCGAAGAATCGTCCGGGTAGTCGCCGTAAGAGGCGACCAGCCTGCCGGCGAGCCAACCTTCCAAGCCGCAAAGAAACCAAAGGAGACCAAGAAAGCGCGCCTGCTCCAGAAAACTACGCAGATAGGCCTCCGCCAGCAAGGTCTTATCCAGGTCGGGTCCAGGCAGCAAGGATTTGATGACAAGCCGATAGGCGGCTTGTTTGGAACCGGCAACGGCAAGATTGCCCAGTTGACCGACGGGCGTATGAAGGAGGAGCCAGGTAAGAAGGAAGGGTACTAGAGTAACGAGGGTGGAGAAGACGATCTCTTCGGTGCGGTTGCGTTGAAACCGCTTCGAAGGAATAAAAAAGGAAAATGCCAGACGGTAGATGACGCCTGGAGCGAGCAGATATCCAATGAGCAGAAAACCAGCGACCAGAGCGCTCATGCGCTAAGCAGGGCGGCGTTGGATACGAAAGCGATTGCCTTTATCGTCGACGAAGATTGCCTCGCCCGTTTTCTGGAGTTCCTGATGCACACTCGCCCGTTTTTCAGCGGAGATAGCGGTCGATGAACTCTGCGGCTGCGATTCCGCTTTTCCAAATCCGCTGCGCACCGATCGTGTTAGCTTCGCGACGTTACTGACCATGAAGGACCCTCTCTGCAATTATCGCCCACATGTCCATCGATGCCTACAAATTATCGATGGTTGGTCGGCCTAATTTTCTCAGGGGGCTGCGTTATTTCGCTTTTATTTCGCCTAAGTGCCTCCAAGCGTAAGATGGATTTGTTGGCAATCAGGGTTTAATTGGAGCTTTGCTTTGACGGATACGATCTACGACGTGGTGGTGCTGGGCGGTGGACCCGCCGGATATACATGTGCGATACGCGCTTCGCAGTATGGCTTGAAGGCGGCGCTGATCGACGCTAACGAGCGGCTGGGCGGCACGTGCCTGCTGTGGGGCTGCATTCCGACGAAGGCGATGTTGTTTTCCGCGGAGCTTTGGGATCACCTGAAACATGCCGATCGGTATGGCATTGAAGGCGTCGATGCGCGGACGATGAATTGGCAAGGCGTGCTGGCCCGCAAGGATGACGTGATCCTGCGTCACACCAAGGGGCTTGATTTTTTGATGAAAAAGAACAAGATCAACGCCATCAAAGGTTATGGGCGGCTGACCGGACCGGCGACCGATGGCGTTCACTCCGTTGAAGTGAAGCGGGCGGACGGCACGACTGAGACTGTGAAGGCGAAGAAGGTGGTGCTGGCGACCGGCTCCGACGCCCGGATGCTGCCTGGATACTCTCCAGACGAGACCATCCTGACGAATATCGAGATGCTGAAGATTCCCGCGATGCCGAAGTCGCTGGTGGTGATCGGCTCGGGTGCCGTCGGCGTGGAGTTTGCGTCGATTTTCAAGAGCTTTGGCGCGGAGGTCACCATCCTCGAAGCGTTGCCGCGAATCGTGAACGCGGAGGATGAGGAGATATCGAAGGAGTTACTGCGGCTCTATAAGAAGCGCGGGATCGATGTATATGTGAGTGCCAAGGTGGAGAAGATCGAGAAGAACGAGGGCGGCGCGCTTGTCTCCTACACGACCTCGGCCGGGAAGGCGGAGACGAAGCAGGCGGAGAAGGTGCTGGTCGCCGTCGGTCGCGCGCCGCGGACTTACGATATAGGTCTCGATAAGACAGGTATCAAGCCTGAGCGCGGCTTCATCCTGACGAACGAATGGATGGAGACGAGTGAGCCGGGCGTTTACGCGATTGGCGATATTGTGGCCGGGCTGCCGCAGCTGGCGCATGTAGGTTCCATGGCTGGGCTGGTGGTCGCGGCAAAGATGGCGGGCAGGTTTGCCAAGCCGGTGCACCGCAACCGCATTCCGGGCTGTACCTATACCGATCCGCAGATCGCCAGCGTCGGCTTTACGGAGGCGCAGGCGAAAGAGAAGGGTTACGAAGTCAAAGTAGGGAAGTTCCCATTTGTGGGGAACTCTAAGGCGACGATCCTGGACGCGCATGACGGCTTCATCAAAGTAGTTGCCGATAAGAAATACGGTGAGATTCTAGGTGTCCATATTATTGGACCCTATGCGACGGAGATCATTGCGGAAGCGGTAACCGCGATCGAACTGGAAGCGACCGTGGAAGAGATGATGTTTACCGTGCACGCGCATCCAACGGTCGCCGAGGCGTTGCTCGATGGGTTCAGCAGCGTGGAGGGGATGGCGATCAATGTTTAAGATGGGGGTCCATCGACTTTAGAGTTATAGGGAGGTATCCATGCAATACAAAGTTGAATCGATCACCATGTATCGGGTTGTTCAGGATGCCGGGCTAACGATCGAGCAATTCCGCGGGTTTCTGTAGTGCTCTACTTGCTCGATCTTGGGCGCATTCCCTATGCGGAGGGCCTTGCCATTCAAGAGCGGGTGGTTACCGCGCGGAAAGCCGGCACCCTAGGGGACACGCTGCTGCTGATGGAGCATCCGCCCGTGCTCACGCTGGGCCGCAACGCGCGGCGCGAGCATGTGCTGGCGACGGACGAGTGGCTTAGCGGCCGGGGCGTTGAGCTGCACGAGGTAAAGCGCGGCGGGGATGTGACTTATCACGGTCCCGGCCAGCTTGTCGGCTATCCGATCTTCGATCTGCGTGGCGATCTTCCAGGAAAACGCGGACCGCACCTGGGTCCCGTCGATTTTGTCCGGCTGATGGAGGAGGCGCTCATCCGCACCTGTAAGGACTTCGGCGTCCTTACGCAGCGCATCTGCAAGCTGACGGGCGTGTGGACGATCGCGGGCGGAAGCGTACCGGAGAAGAAGGTGGCGGCGATTGGAGTGCATGTGTCGCGGGCGGTTACCTCGCATGGTTTCGCGCTGAACGTAACGACCGATCTGCGCGATTACCGGTGGATCGTGCCCTGCGGCATTGCCGATCGCGGCGTGACGAGTCTTGAAGCCGAGATATCGGAGGGCACGCCGCTTTCACCGGATTTGGCCGCCCACTCGGTCGCAAGGAGCTTTGGGCATGTGTTCCAAAGGCAGGTGCTGGCGGTCGAGACGCTCGATGAGCTGCTGGGCCGTTCCACGGCGGAGACGGTGCCCGTCTTATAATCCACAGTGGCGGGTCCGCTTGTCGGCCGCGTCGATTCTCAGGTTTAGATCACCAGGTTTAGAAGCAGAGGACAATCATGTCGACCGACGTAGTTATGCCCCAGATGGGCGAATCCATCACCGAAGGCACCCTTACCAAATGGCTGAAGAAGTCCGGGGATACCGTGCAGCGCGATGAGCCCCTGTTTGAGATCTCGACCGACAAGGTGGACGCGGAGATTCCTTCGCCTTCGGCCGGCACGTTGGGCGAGATCAAGATCAGCGAGGGAACGACGGTTCAGATCAATACGGTGGTCTGCACGATAGAAGAGGGTAGCCCGTCGACAGGTTCCGCGCCCGCGCCCGCATCGGACAAGGCGGAGACGGCGGCGAATCCGGAGGCCGACACGGCCACGCCCGCCGCGCTCGATACGGTCGCTCTCGGTGAGGCGGCCGCGTCTTCCACCGCCGAGACTGACGAAGAAGGCGGTACGGGGACCGACGTCGTTATGCCGCAGATGGGCGAATCCATCACCGAAGGCACGATTACCAAGTGGCTCAAGAAGATCGGCGACACGGTGCAGCGCGACGAGGCTTTGTTTGAGATTTCGACCGACAAGGTGGATGCGGAGATCCCCTCGCCCGCCGCCGGCGTGTTGTCGGAGATCAAGATTCCGGAAGGGTCGACGGTCCGGATCAACACGGTGGTCGCGGTGATTGGCGGCGGCGCAAGCAGGACGGCGGGGGCGAAAGAGGCTCCCGCACCCGCACCCGTTACCGCGAAGTCCGAGGCTACCGCTCCCGTCGAAAGTGCCTCCACCTCGAGTGGCGATCATCCTCGCTCCTCTCCGCTGGTTCGTAAGATTGCGAAGGAGAACGGTGTCGATCTCGCTCAAGTATCCGGTTCCGGATCGGCGGGCCGCATTACGAAGACGGACATCCTCGGCCATCTCGATGGCGGCGCAAAGCCTGCCGCCGCACCTATCCAGGCTCCGCGTGAAGCTACCGTTCCCGCCGGGCTTGTGACCGCCGCCGCGACGCCCGCTCCGTCGATCACTCCCGCCAAGCCCGTGGGCGTCGCGCCCGGGCCCGGCGAGCTCGTTCCCATGACCAAGATGCGGTCGATCATCGCCACACGCATGGTCGAGTCGAAACGGACTAGCCCGCACGTTCATACTGTCTTCAAGGTCGATATGACGCGTATCGTGCGGCTGCGCGAAAAGGAAAAGGCCAAGTACGAGCAGCGCAACGGCGTCAAGCTGACCTATATGCCCTTTATCACGCGCGCCGCCGTGGTCGCGCTGCGCAAGCATCCCATCGTCAATGGCGCGATTGAGGGCGAGGCTATTCGCTATAACAAGAACATCAATATCGGCATTGCGGTCGCGCTTGACTGGGGACTGATCGTCCCGGTTATCAAACAGGTGGAGGAGCGGAACTTCCTCGGTATTGCCCGCGCTATCGTGGACGTGGCGGAGCGGGCGCGCGGCAAGAAGCTGGCGCCGGATGAGATCTCCGGCGGCACCTTTACGCTCACCAATTCCGGCATCTTCGGCGAGCAGTTCGGCACGCCGATTATCAACCAGCCGCAGGCCGCCATCCTCGGGATTGGCGGTCTGAACAAAGAAGCCGAGGTGCTGGCGGACAAGGATGGCAACGATTCCATCGCGATTCGCTCGATTCAGCGATTTACCCTGGGCTTCGATCATCGCATCGTCGACGGCGCGGACGCGGGCAAGTTCATGTCCGACTTCAAGGCCTATTTGGAGAACTGGGCCGAGGACATCGGCTAGCAGGGCTAGCCAAGCAGCTTCATGGCGGCGAGGACGCGTTCGACGGCTTCATCGGGTGTGCCGCCGACCGAGGAGAGATGGCCCATCTTGCGGGCCTTGCGGGGACGCAGCTTTTCGTAAAGGTGGAGGCGCACGCCGGGAACGGAGAGAGCCGCGTCGAAGTCAGGCTCGCGCGGGCTGCCATCGGCGTTGAGCCAGAGGTCGCCCAGCAGGTTCGCGATGGCGGCGGGTTGAACGAGGTCCACGGAACCGAGCGGGAGGTCGCAGACGGCGCGGACGAGCTGCTCGAACTGACCGGTGACACAGGCGCGCTCACTGGCATGATAGCTGTTGTGCGGACGCGGGGCGAGTTCGTTGACGAGCAGGCGGCCATCGCTCGCGACAAACATCTCGACCGCAAGCAGGCCTTCCAGTTGGAAGGTATCGGCGATGCTCCCGGCGATCTGCCGGGCTTCGGCTTCGAGCGCGGGCGGGATAGCGGCGGGGATGACACTCCAGGCGAGGATCTGGCGATCGTGGTGATTCCAGGCGGCCGGATAAACGGCGGTCTTGCCTGACGGCGATCGCGCGACCAGGATGGAGACTTCGCGTTCGAGATCGATGGCCTGTTCGACGACGCCCGGACCTTCGCCGAGCGCCTCCCATGCGCCTTGTACCTCGTCTTCAAACACGGCTGCGGGGTTGAAGCCGACTTTGCCTTGCCCCCGTCCGTCGTAGCCACCCTGAGCACTCTTGCAGAAACAGCGGCCTAGCTCACGCACGGCGTCGCGCAACTCATCGAGCGTTCGTATGGCTCGGTACTCGCCTAGCGGGAAACCGTTGCGGCGCAGCCAGTTCTTCTGCTCGATGCGGTCCTGGATGATGGCCAGCATCGCCGCGCCCGGACGGACAGGCGCGAAGTTTGCCGCCGCGTTCATGCTGCCGATGGAGATTTGCTCGATCTCAAGCGTTACCACGTCGCAGCCGCGGGCGAGATTTGCCGCTTCGCGCGTGTCGTCCCATCCGGCCTCGATGCAGCTGTCGACCACAAAGCGCGCCGGGCAGGCAGGGTCGGGGTCGAGTACCTGAATGCGATAGCCCATGCCGCGCGCCGCCATCGCGGTCATGCGGCCGAGCTGCCCACCGCCGAAGATGCCGATGGTCGCGCCGGGAAGGATCGGGGCGCTCACGCTTCAATCTCAGCTTTCCGTTGCCCGACGACTTCGGCGAGTACCTGATCCCGCCGCGCCTCGCGCCAGGCGATCAGGCGCTGCTGCAAGGCGTGGTCCGTGGTCGCAAGCATGGCGATCGCCAGGAGACCGGCGTTCATCGCGCCCGCCGCGCCGATGGCCAGCGTTCCGACGGGAATGCCCTTCGGCATCTGCACGATCGAGAGCAGCGCGTCGAAGCCTTGCAGCGCGGTGGCGGAGATGGGCACGCCCAGGACGGGGACGACGGTCTTCGCGGCCATCATGCCGGGCAGGTGCGCCGCGCCACCCGCGCCGGCGATGATGATCCGCAGACCGCGGAAGGCGGCGGCCTCGGCATACGAGAAAAGCAGGTCCGGCGTGCGATGCGCGGAGACGACACGGACCTCGTGCGCGACATCGAACTCCCGCAGGATCGCTTCCGCGTGCCGCATGACGGTGTAGTCGCTGCGGCTTCCCATGACGATTCCCACCAGCGGCTCTCCACCCATAGAAGTCAGATTATAAAGGCAACGCTGCAAGTTTTATAAAGGCTACGCCACGGGCACATCGGTAAAAAGGGCGCTCGACAGCCGCGAGTAGACGGGTGGCGTGGAGCCGTCGTACATCCGCAGGAAATATTGCTCGATCTGGCCTTCGCGCGGGATGGAGAAGCTGCGAACGGGGCTGCGCAGTACCAGGTCCTGATCGACACCCGCGCCAAAGTCGTCATCGCGCCGCCGCACCTCGAAGCCGCCGCCTGAAGGAGGTGCCGTGCCCGCGTCGATCTGGATGGCCGTTGCCGTCACGGAGACGACCGTCATCTGAAACAGATTGGGCAGCACGTCGGCTGGTGCCGTCAACGCCATTTGCGGCAGCAGGGCATCGACGGCGATCGATTCCGAAAGCTTCACGCCGAGACCCTCCGCCCAATCGTTTGCAAAGGCAACGTGGTACGTCAGCACCTCGGGGAAGTCACTTCCGCGGTCGACCGTGACGCCGCGGACCAGCACGCGTACTGTCTGTGTGCCGGAGGTGATGGCCAGCAGATCGCCCGGCCAGATGTCGGCGGTCAAGTGCGGATTGATCGTAGTGTATTTGCCCGCGAGCGCGGCCGCTGTCGACGTGGCAAAGCTGAGGATGGCGAGCGCCGCGCTTTCGCAGTCCGCCGTCGAACGGGCGGCTGGCTTCAGCACCTTGCCTAGCCACGCGGCCGTTCCCGGCGCGCCGCCGAGCGCCTCCTGTGCAATGCTCGCGGCATTTTCAAGCCGGGCGACGGCGCGCTGGCGGGTACGGTAGGTGACGGTGATGCGCTCCCCCGCCACGGGGATACGGCCCGCGAAGAAGGTGAGCTTGCCGGGGCTGATGAGCTTGCAATCGACTCCTTCGCCCGCGATGCCGATCAGCCGCGTCTGCGTCTGGCCGCCCGGAAGAGTGCTCGTTATCCAGGCCGAGCCGGTCTGCGTAACGCGGCAGTAGCCCATCGAGCCGAAGAGCTGGACGCTATCGACCGCGGCAAAGGTGCAGCTGGCCGGGGTGCCGACGACAGGGCCCGCGGAAGCCGTATCGTAGAGCACGGTCGCCGGTGTATTCGACGAGACGCCCAGGTCCACCAGCTCAAAGACCGCCTGCATGGGGGCGGAGATCAGCCCGCCGCCAAAGGCCTCCACCACGCCGTCGACCATGGTGTAGTAGGTCTGGAGGACACGCTCCGTCTCCACGCAATGCAGTCGGATACGCAGCGTATAGACGTGGCCGCCTAGGATCGTAAAGCTCGTCCCTATCTCACCGCCGTTCAGATACGGCGTGACGATGGTGGTGCCCCCGCTCTGCCGCACGTTGTACCCGACGAAGCAGCTGACGCGCGCCACCGGGCCGGCGTACATCCCGCAGAGGACACCGTCGCAAGCCCCGCTTAGTTGCAGGTTTCCGGCTTCAATGACGAGCGTGCCCCCCATCTCGACGGTGTCGATGGCGGTCAGCGTCGTCTGTCCGTCGAAGCCGTTGCCGCCGGACATCTGAAGCCCCGCGCCGCTGAAGCCAAGGTGCGATCCGGAGTCGCTCAGCATCCACACTTGCGGGTTGAAGATGCCCGTGTTGAAGCTGTCGTTCACCACGTACTTGGTGTTGACGGTATGCGTTGGGATAAATGGAACTTCGACGAGTTGGAAGAGCGCCGTGGTGCCGTCGCCTTCGAAGATCTCCGTCACCCAGGCCGCCGGTTCGATGGCGCCGCTGACCGTGACGTCGTTCGCCAGCTCTTTCACGGCCGCTGTCTTGAGCGCCGCGACCTGGAGCGTACCGTCGCCGTCGCTCAACACATGCGTCACGCTGCCGGCGGGTTGAAGCGTCAGCGCGCCTCCGATGGCGCGGTAGGCGGTGTAGGTGCTGTTGGCCAGTGTCCCGGCGTTAGCGGACCAGTTTTGCGCCAACTCAGGCTCAAAGACGCCCACGGGTCGTCCCGTTTGAATACCCGAGGTAGACAGTCCGGCTCCGCCGCTGCGTTGCGTCAAGGTCTTCAACAACGCGCCGCCGGATTGGCTCAGCCCCGGATTGCCGAAGAGCGCGGTCTGTTTATCGAGCAGCCACTCATCGCTGATGGCGGTCAATGCGATACGGTAGACCGGTCCCGCCAGACCCATGCCCGCGTAGACCGGCTCGGGCGTGATGGCGATATAGCCGGTAAAGAGCACGACGCCGTTGTCCGCCGTGGACACGATGCGTCCGCGCCGCGCCGGAGTGGCTAGGCTGGAGCCGCCGAGCGAGATCAGGCCGCTCAGGCGCGAAGGTTCGTTGAGCGTCCGCACGATCTTCAGCGGCGCGCCGGCATCGAGGCAGGCGCTATAGTCGATGGCCCCCAAGCCGTCGAGATTATCGATGGTGACGATCACTGGGCGGTCTCCTCAAGGTCGAGTTGGACCTCCGTTTGCGGCTCCGTGTGCGCGTCGGGTACAAAGACCGGCACGGGTTCCAGGCCGCGCATCTGGCGGACCTCGGCGACGGTCAATACGCCGGCCTTCAACAGCTGAGTTTGGATCTGCACCTCCTCCATCTCGTTGCGGCTGTCAAGTTCGTTGAAGTGGAACTCGAACTCGCGCCATCCCAGTTTCTTGGCGAAGAGGTCGCGCGTAATATGCTCCGACAGCAGCTTGGCCACGGGCACGATCGCGCTGCCGAAGGCCTCGTCCGCCATTTCGCCGGCGGTCGAGCGGTTGACCTCTTTCTGCTGGCCGAGCAGCATGGGCGGCAACTCGAAGGCGTTCGCAATCATGGTGATGAGAAACTCCTGCCACTGGATACGAAGGTCGGCGTCGGTACCGCCGGCGAAGCGCAGGACCTCGGGCTTCTGTTCGCAGCTCAGCAACGGCACGCGGCCAGTGCCTTCGATCTCGTCCTGCCACCAGCGGATCAGCCGGTCGTGCTGCTCGGGCGTGGCTTCGTTGAGCCAAAGCGCATATTGGACGACCGAGTTCGACGCCAGCCGCCCGGCGTAGCGATTGGCCGAGAGGAACTGGTTGACCGTCTCAAAGGCCACCTCCAGACGGCCCAAACCAAAAGGCGTGTGGGTGCGGGGGTTCAGGCGCAGGTACATCAACTCGTCATCATAGAGCGGCACCAGGGACTTGCCGCCGAGCGGGTTGACGGCCTGCCCGGAGAACTGTCCAGAGGTGTTCTGAGCGTAACGCGGCTTGGAGGTATCGCCGTTCCAGTAGGGGTCGATCTGGATGGTCGCGCCGTCCACCGGCCATAGGCGGAAAGGCTCGGCGGGATCGCCCGTCGCTTCCATCTCGACCGCGCCGAAGCCACCGACCAGAAGATCTTCGAGCACCTGCTCCCAGAGCACGCGGAAGCTGTCCCCGGCGTTCGGCTCCTCGAGACAGCGGCGCAGCGCCTTCATGCGGGCATCGGCGTCTTCGATGGCGACGCCCGCGTAACCGCGCCTCACCCGTATCTGCCAGTCCATGCTGGCGATGCGGTCCTTGACGACGTTGATCGCCCGGCGCGCCACGGGTGTCTCGGCGAACCGGCGCAGGTTGGCGGCGGTGGGTTTCGGCATCGCCGCCTGGCCGGCGCGCTGCGGATTCATGATGGAGGGCAGCACCGCTGTCTTGCGCGTGGGCTGGCTTGCGGCCGCCTCAATCGGTACAGGCTCGCTGCCTGCTACCCTCTGCCATAGATTTTCGACTGCTGTGCGAACTCCCATTGCCTTGTCTCCCTTGCTGTCTGGCTGTGCTGTGGAGCATGCGATCAAATTGATCGCGCGCAAAAAGAATGGGCATGGCCGTCGTGGCCATGCCCGCTACTAGAGACCTGGTACTCCTACATCACACGCGAAGCTCCGTCCGCGCCGTCTCGGCGATGCGCGCGAGATCGTTGACGGTCATCACGCGAATGGCATGACGCTCCATCGTTTCGACGCCGAAGCGGTAACTCTCGCCCGCCTCGTCGCCATCCTGCTCACTGAGTCGGCGCACCGGTTCGACGACCGCCGTCAATTCGAGCGTTGCTCCTTCCACGCGTGCCACCCCGTCGCGCAGCTGCGGGGCCGTGTAGGCCAGCACCTTGGCCGCCTCGATGTCGCCTTCGAGCGAGACCGCCTGAAACATCCGGATCACGCCATTCGGACGGTAGCCGCAGTCGATCTTCATGGGATCGCCGGCGGCGGTATAGAGCGAGGCTGCAATCCGCTTCCGCATCAGCCCCCAGACACCCGCGCGCTCGAACTCCGTTCGCATGGTGGCATTGATGGCTGCCCGTCCCGTCCGCTTGCGTTCGATCTTGACCTTCAGCGGCTCGACGTACAGCCGCATCAGCTGCTCGATCTCCGCCGGAATGCTTTCCGCCAGACACGCTCTCGGCTCGGTGATCTGCACGGAGTTCGAAAGCGTGTCCTCAAGCGATGAAAGCACGGGCTTCGGCGAATCCCCATCCGTGCCGAGCCGATAGACGATCTCCGCCTCTAGGCTTTCGAGCATCGCCACGTCGGCCCCCGCGTCCAGGCACCGCACCCGACTCCAGTCGCGGGTAAACCGTACAAGCGAACGAGGCGATGTCCGCGCGATGGCACCGGCCTCCCGCAGAACCACGCCGATATTGGCGAACTCTCCCTTGACTACATCCGGGACGTAGCGGATCAGGAAGAACTCACAAGGTAATCTGTCCCGCACGGTTCACTCCTCGCTTCCATGCCTTGCGTATATGCCTTGCGTCTATGCAATTCAGACGCCATTCACTTACATCACGAATCTTGCGAACTCTTTCGGCTTTTGAGATTCCGGGAAGTTTCGCGGCACCGCTACCTTCGATCCTCCGGTCCAAGATGGGAATGGAACCCGGTCCGAGTCCCGGAAGGAGACGATCAGCTCCCGTACCCGCGAGCGGCGGACCAGCATCTGCTCCATCAACCGCTCGATCGTCATGAGATCGCCGCCGTACCACTCCGGAGGCACCTCTTCGGCGATACGCCACAGGACGCCGGCGTCCATGGCTTCGATGCGGCTCAACCAGGGCTCGAAGCTGGCCCATCCGGTCACTCGCGCATACACGATGTTACGCGCGTAGATGCCGCGCAGCGGGCTATCCGGGAAATCCCATTCTCCGGCGTTGAAGCAGAAGCCCTGATCAATAAAGGTGGCCCGATACTTGCGTTCGCGTCCCCTTCGCTCGAAGACAGCCTGCCGCCCATTGCAGTTGCCCGTCCATTTGTCGATGGCCAGCATGCCGGCAAACTCCTGCAGATTGCGGACTTCTTCCAGCTGCGGCTCGGGTAGATAATCTACCACCATACCCGGCATCAGGCCGCCGACAAAGCGGCTGCCGAAGTGCAGGCCCGCCCGATAGCGCTCGCGGCCGCCGCGAGGAAGCTCGAGGAACATCTCCGGTGTATGCCCGACCAGCCACTCCGTCACGTCGACGACATCGCACACAGGCACGGTCAGCCCGGCTGCTTCGGCCAGTTTGGTGACGATCAGCTCATTGGCCAGGACGCGGATGTGCTGCGGGTTGTTCTGGAACTTAACCACCCACAGCTGGCTATCCGCGCCCAGCATCAACTGACTCTGCGCTCCGCCCCGCATCCGCCGAATCGCCTGTACCGCCAGCACCGCCAAGCATTCTCCTCCGCATCCGCAGCATACCGCACGGCCTGCCCGGTTTATTTGATGCGCCTTGGGCCGTGCTGCTCCATCAACTCCGCGCGCACGTGATGGCCGATCGCCATGGCCATCACGCAGTCGTCGTAAGCACCCGGAGCCGCGGCCGTGCCGCCCTTCGAATCCGAAACGAAGCTGCGGCACTCCGTCAGGAACCGCTTGCTGTAGAACAGCTCCGGATGATGGACCAGCAGGTCACAGAGCCTGGTCACCGCTTTGGGCTTCGAGGCCGAGGTCGTCAACCAGCCGGGCTCCTCTCCCTGGCGGTAGAGACGCGCATAGTTTTTCAGCCCGAGATACGTCAGCACCGAACCGCCATGGTTATTGCGTTCCACGATGACCAGCGCCTCGTTATAGCGCAACGCCAACTCGATGACGCGCTTCGAGAGAGCGTCCGGCCGCAAGCGCTGCTGCAGCTCCGCGCACTGCATTCCCGATTCCGCATCGAGCACCTGGATGACGGAGTAGTCGCCATCCGCGCCGCCGCCCGACGTATCGACCGCGAGCAAATATTCGCGGCCTGGAATACTCGGTGCCCAGATGAGCAGCGCGCCGCGATGCTGCGTGTCGAAAGGCTCTCCCAGCTCGTCCATCCGGTTCTCGATCGCGGTCACGTCGAAGCAGCACTCCCCGGTCGCGCGGAAGCACCGCTCCGCGTCTTCGGCGAACTCCTGCGCGCGCAGATCGCGATAATCCGTTTCGAGCGTCCGGCGAAAGCCTATCTGTTCCGGCGACAGATGATGCCGGTCGATCAACTCCAGTTCTTCATCGTTGAAGTCGAACACCGGATCGCTCCGGTAGGCATCTTCGAACCACCATGGCAGAAAGTGCCGCGCCAACCCAGTCTCCGGCGCTTGCCGCCACTCGTTGTAGAAGCAGCCGTAAGCTCCGTTAGGCGTCGACTCCAACACCATCTCTCCCCCCGGCGAGAGCGCCGCCCGCAGTCCCGCCAGCGTCTCCCGTGCGTCCCCCGGCCAGCGCGAGACCTCGCTGCAATGCAGATTCTGGATCGTCATGCCGCGCCCGGCGCTACCGTCGGGCCCGCGCAGGGTGCGGCACGCCCTGTGGAGGGGGGGGAACAGAATAGGGCCGCCCAGAGCGC
>CAXTRY010000027.1:0-14920 GCA_964246805.1 uncultured Acidobacteriaceae bacterium | reverse complement strand
CCCGGCGCTACCGTCGGCCGCGCTCAGGATGCGGAACTCGCTGTCGAGCGCGGGAAAGATCATCTGCCGCACATTCGAGCGGCTCTTCCGCAGCGCGCCCTCCTTGTACTCCTTCGGCAGGCACTCCCAGAAACGCTGCACGATGCGAAACATCCCTTCGGCGGCCTCCTTGGTTTGCGCCACCTGCACGGTCAGCACGCCGCGCGCGCTTACCGTCTTCAGGAAGAACCGTCCCGCCACCCAGGTTGTCATGCCCATCTGCCGTGCTTTTAGAATGATGTTCCGTTTACCGCGCGCCTCTTCAAACAGGCGTTGCGCCCTATTTGCCGCCAACGGCCGCTCCTGGCCCTCGCGGTCGCGCACTCGCAGCAACTCCCGCGCTTTCAGGATGATTCCGCTTCCATCCGCCGCCGGAGGAGCCGCCAGTTCCCTTCCCAATGCTAATAAATCCTCCACGCTGATCGTCTCTGCCTTCGCCACGTTTCACTCCACGGGAACGGACGCGCGCTCCGAACCGGCAACCGGTGTCGAACGCGCGCCCTTCCATACGCCTTACATCTCCCAGTGGCAGCCCGAGACCGTCTTAGGATTCGGAACATCGCGCAAGGTGAGCGTTCCATTCGCGGGAACGCTTACCGTGCTCAAACCGTTGATCGGCTGACCGCCGTTCGACGGCACGACGGAGACGGCATAGGCCGATTGCGGATTGTTGATCCGGTAGGCAGCGCCGCTCTGGCCCGTGCAGTCCGGCAGCGTCAGCGTGCCCGCGCCGGTCAGCCCCGACAGGCTGATGTAGCCATCCGCCGCCGTCATGGCGTAACCGAGCGTGCCGACCACATGCGGGTTCGCTTCATTCGCGCCGAACATGTAGTTCAGCGCGTTGCTCGCCGCCGCCGCTAACAGTGCCTGACCAGCCTGCGTGGGATGCACGTGGTCGGCCTGAAAGTAGGTGCCGGTGTTCGCACCGTCCGCGCCGAGCAGGGGGTTGGCCGCGAAGTCGATCACGCCATCCGCGCCGCCCGCCTTCGCCTGCGAGAGAATCAACGCATCGTAAGCGTCCTTGTCGCTATCGAGCGTGCGTCCCGCGGGGTCGTTGCCGGTCCGCGAGATCATCGTTCCGACCAGAACACGGCAACCCGCCGTCTTCATGGTCTGCACCTCGCCCATCAGGTTCTGCAAGATGGTGGAGGCAGGCACGTTCTCGATGCTGAAGTCGTTTGTACCAGCCATGATGAGCGCAAGCCCCGACCCGGCGCTCGAGTGGCACTGCAACGCCGCCCGGTTCGGTTCCGATCCGTCGATAGCCGCCAGGGTAATTCCCGTAATGCCCCAATCGGTTATGTTGTACGAGGGCTGGTTGACCAGCGTCAGCAGCGAAGGCCAGGGCGTGGAAGCGCCAAAACCATACGTGATGGAGTCGCCGATCGCATGGAGCTGCGGGGCCGCAAGCTGGACCGACGCAGGTACCGTAACCACGCCGCGCGAAGCAATTTCGTTGGCGATGGCCGCCGTGACCGACTGCACCGCCGAAGCCGTCAACGCTGTCGGATAGGTTCGCAGACGATAGACCGTTCCGTTGAACCCGGAGCTCTGCCAAGGGCTGGCGCCGGAAGATCCGACAAAGAGATTGCCCGAGGTCTGCACGCCCGCCGCGCTGCCCTGGCTGGTATACGACGCCACCTCCGCGCCATCGATGTAGACATGATCCTTGCTGCCGCTGCCGCCCAGCACCGCGGCCAGCACGTGGAAGCCCGAGACAAGATTCGGCGTCGACGTGCCCACGGCGTTGTTGACGAAGAACGTCGGCGCATAGGCATAGGGGATAAAGCCGCCTCCCGCGCCCGGCGTGTAGTCGTACATGAAGTTGAAGCCGGCACCGCCGGTGCTGCTCGAAAGCAGAACGGGATACTGGTTCGACGCCTGATTTCCGGCCGTCAACGGGTTGATATACACGCCGGCGAAGAAGGTCTGCGAAGTATTCAACGCCGCCGGCAAGCTGACGCCTTGTCCAGGCTGGAAGCTAAGCCCGGTCGCGGTCCAGGCGGGAGCGGCCGTCGAAACGATCGTGCCATTGTTGTTGTTGCCTGTACTGTCGGCGACGATTGTTCCCGCGCCTTGCAGGAAGTTGTAGTCCGCCGTCGCTCCGGGGACCAGGTTGCCGCCGCCCGCGCCTGAGCCGCTCGGCACGCTCCAGGTACCATCCTCGCGGAGGAAGCGGGTAACGCCGCCCACGGCTCCCGGATCGGGCACGATACCGGGCTTATGGGTCGTCCCCGAGGCACCGAGCATCGGCAGGTAAGCCGCGGCTACCGAGCCGCTGGTAATGCTGTTGCCGTTCACCTGGCCGTTGATGGTCGAGGCGTTGATCGTGCCCGCGTTGATCGTGCCCGCGTTGAAGGCCTGCGGGTTGAACTCATACGTCGCGCCGCGCACCCCGATATCGAGGACGCTCGCCTGCGGCTGGTAGCGGATGGTATCCACCCCCGCGTTACTTTGCAGATCGAATAGATCGTAGGTGCTGTTCCACTGGCCGCATCCACGATAGTTGCAGTTCACCGTGATGGCCGACTGTTGACCGGCATCCATGCGGAACGTCTGCTGCCATAGGCCTGCCGCCACAAACGCCGAGGTCGGCGCGGTATGCGTACCGCCCGCGCCCAGGTAGTTTGAAGCAGGCGTGGTGTTCGCGATCTGCCAGCCGATCAGTCCTTGGGCATTGTTGCCGTTGTAGTAGATGCCGGCCTGTTGAGCCGTCGTAGGCCGCGGCACCGTCTGGCTTACCGCCTCGGTGTCGGCCGCGATTCTCTCCTGGTAGTAATGAGGTTCTTCGACGGCATCCCCGCTGGCCCAGGCGACTGTGTTGGGCGCAAGCGCGATCTGTCCATCGACCAGTTTCGCCGCCGGATCCAGCACGCCTATGACCTCAGCCATGGGGTAGAGGGCATAACCACCCGTCAAATAGGTAAGGCTTCCACCCGCGCTGCTGCTGTTCGGGCCCGTCTGCGTATAGGTCAGGGTATTCGGCCCGGTGGTGGCTACGGTAAAGGTCCCGTTATAGCTGCTGTCCGCCACGCCCGCGATCGTCATGCTCAAGCCATTGATGTCTTCTGGGAAGTTGCCTGCAGTCGTCAGGGTAACGACATTGCCGCTGCGAGTGACCGCCGCTACGGGGGATGAGACATTCAGGTATCCTCCGGTTTCATTCATAATGCCGACAATCGCGGTCGCTCCGCCCGCGTAGTACAGTCCCGTGGACGAGAACGAGCCCACGACTGGAAAGACCTGGCGAATGCCCGCTTGTGTATCCACCGTCTCTTCCAGGCCGTATCCGCAAAGGCCGCCGATCGCAACCGTGGTCTGCGCCGCATGAACCTTGTTCAACGTCAATCGAATGTGGCTTCCATCGGCAATGGTATAAAGCGCCATCTCGTAGTTATGCGGCAGAAAAGTTCCCGAGGGGTTTTGATCGACCACGCAGGCCACGCCGCTCGTTGCCGGAGCCGCTGCCGTGTTGGTGGCAAAGCCGGTGGTTACACCCGCCGTCATAATCGGCAAGGTAACGGCTCCAGGCGCGATGTTGCTCGCCTGGGAGACCGCTCCTTGCGCCAGGCTGAAGAACACGCTGGCTGGAAAGGAGGTGCCGCTGAAGAGAGCCGTCGGATAAGGCGCGCCGCCCGCTCCTCCCGTCAGCACGCCGGATGCGATGACCTTCGCCGGATTCTTATCGATCAGGAAACGGCCTTCGCCCTGTGTGCCCGCACCGGAACTTGTAGTAATTCCCACCGACAACGAGCCAGCCGTGCAGCCGGCGGAGCAGCTTCCCGAAAAGACGCGAGTATCTTCCTGATAGTTGAGATCAAAGGGGTGCGCTCCCTCGTCGGCCTCGTCGCGAAAGCCACCCGAAGCGGTGATGGAGCGTGCGCCAATCAAGCAATCGCCCACGCCGTAACAGTTGATGTACTCTCCGCTGAGAGCGTGTTGCCCCAGCGTGTTGAAGGAACCGCGGATATCCTCCACAAGGTAGTTGCTCTTGAAATAAGGCACGGTGGATTCGATACTTGCAGGAAACAGATTCGATCCGCCCGCCCACGCTTCCATGGTGACGTTGAGGGCGATATCGTTGGGCGTTTGGGAGATGACCGTTCCGCCCGTGATCCCGGGGTTTTTAGTCGCGATTAGATCGATGCTTTGACCCGAAGCCAAACCAACGGAGAACGGGTTCGCCGGGTTGCTATAAGTGTGGACGGTCCCGCCCAGACGGGCATCTTCGACATGGGTGTTGCTGTTCCACGCCGCTGGAACGTAGGACTCCGCCGAGTTGTAGTCCTTGCCAACCTTGACTTCGCAGCCACCCGCGCAATCGGGACTATTGACCGCGTTCAGCACGCCGTTGTTGCCCTGTCCGTTCACATATTGCGTAGCGAACTCTTCGCCGTTGAGCACATTGACATTCAGCTCCGAACCCGCCGGCTGCACTACTACTTGTGTGGCTTGCGGCACCAGCGAGACCTTTTGCCCTACTCCGCTGGCCACCTGCTGCACGGAAGTGTCGACATAGTGCTTGTCCGCCGCGTTGTTCGGCAGCGTAGGGTCGCCGGGAAGATTGAGCGCGCCGGTCATGGTGTCGCCGGTCGTCCGTACATATCCCGTGCCATCCTGCGGCGCCGTCACGCCGCCCGCGACGGCTTGCGCGATCGCCTGATCGACGTAACTCTTGCTGACGGTATTCTGCGCCACCGAGAGCGGCAGCACCGTGCTGCGAACGGCGCTCACCTTTACCGGGTTCGCGCTCACCGGCACCACCCAATACTCCCGGCTTACGCTGCCGTCGCTCAGGTGGTATATCACGGTGTAATAGCTGCCCATGGGGTTCGATCCCGCATTGGGCGCGAGCTGCACGTTCAACGCGCCCCCCGTGGCGATCGCCGCCGACACACTTCCACCCGACACCGACTGTCCCGAGGCAGTCGAAAACTCCGGCCAACTAATCACCACCGTGCCGGTCGCCGGCGAT
Source organism: uncultured Acidobacteriaceae bacterium (assembly GCA_964246805.1). Taxonomy (GTDB): domain Bacteria; phylum Acidobacteriota; class Terriglobia; order Terriglobales; family Acidobacteriaceae; genus Edaphobacter. The sequence goes on along the minus strand of CAXTRY010000027.1, from coordinate 9,906 downwards.
CCATCCGCGCGGTAAATGGTGTCCGCCACCTGCGTGGTCGTTACCTGCGCTCTTCCCGCCGGCCCTAGCGCCAGCATTACGGCAAGCAGCATCCCTGCCAGCATCCATCCTCTGGGCATCCAATGCATCATCGTCTCCTCGGAAATCTTTTGTTCTTTCGGCTAAACCGCGCGCATCGCGCCCGGCAGATAACTGCGGAAGCACAATACCGTTTCGCCATCGTTGGCGTCCTTGACCGGCAGTGCGCGGAAGACGCCCGCCAGCCGCACCCGCTCCAGCGGGCCGGAGAGTGCCTCCATCGCTTCCGCCGCACCTTGGGCCGCTTGCAGTCGCGGATAGTGGAAGAGCACCCGGTCGCCCTGCTCGCCATCCATGACAAACAGCCCCGACCACTCCTGAAAGAAGCTGCCACCTTCGCGATCCACAAAACCGGCCAGGGCGCCGACCTTCATGGAACTGGTTGGGACACCGGCGGCCAGGGGCGTTCCGAGTTGCAGGATGCCGTTGGCGATGCCGACCACGCGCGCCACGTTCAACGTCACGCGCCGTGTATAGTTAGCATCGTTATTTACAGCGGAAGACGACCGCACATAGGCCGCGCTTGCGCCGCCGCCGATGAACCCGGTCTGCCCGGTGTAGTCCGTATCCACCGCCACCAGCCCACCCGTTATAAATCCCGCGGCCGCCGCGCCAACATCCAACTGCGTCGCCGATGTCGCACCGCCCGGCGTCAAGGGCACCGCCGCCGCCGCCGCTCCGCCACTCCCATTCGCGGTGGCACCGATGGCTGTTGCGAGCAGGTTCATCTGCTGCGACCCAGCCGCGAGCGCGAGTTGGAGCTTGCCCCAGCTCTCAAATCGCAGCGAAACCGTAGCCTCCACTTCGCTGCGTATCTGCTCCTGGATCGTCGCCGGAGCGCCCGTCAGCACCATGCCTAACTTCGTGGCGCTCTTGCGCACAAAACCGGCGCACCAGCCCAGATCGATCCATGGCGCGGGTGGCTGATCGAGTGGAAACATGCCGGATTGCGCCGCATCGAAGAGAACCGGTGTACCGGCTGCTCGATCGACAGGAGCGAAGTAGGCGCGCACTCTCCGCGTTACCGGCGAGGTCGCCGCTACGACGGAAGGAGCGGTCATTCGCCCACCTCCTGGTAGCAAAACACCTCAACGGCAGCGACGCGCTCCACCAACTCGGAGGCCTGCTTGACCGTCTCGAACGTCGCATCGCTCCAGAAGACATTAGTTGCCATGGCTACTGGAGCGACGCCCGCGCCGCTTGCGGCATAGTTCATCTTGGTGACGTGGTGCGGCACGATTTGCAATGCGTTCATTAGCTCCGCGTCCATCGCGGAGAGCAGCCGGCCGCGATCCATGCCGCCGTTTACCGGTGTGCCTGCCGTCGAGTAGTGAATCTCGCAAGTCATCGTCGCCAACGGCAACGATCCCAACACATCGACCTTCAATGCAGTCCATCGCATTCGAAACACGTCCGTAATCAGCGCGTCGGTCGCCAGTTCGTTTTCTTCCACCAGCACACCCGGTCGCGTCACGCCGCGCAGTACCATCGTCCGCGCCGGATTCAGCGCCGCCAGACGATCGCGCAGCATGATGTAGAAGGTGTCCTTCGCATTCGTCATAATCCGCAACCTTTCTTATTACATTTAGGTCAGCAACGTCAGCGGCGCTCGCACGATCAGCCGGTACACATAGGGGGACCCGAATATCTGCGAAGACGTAGCCGCTTCAATCTCAAGCAGTGTGCCGTCAACCAACAGGCCCAAAGCTTGCGCGAACAGCACCCGCCCCGACTCATACGTCAGCGATCCAACCAGCGTGTCGACAGCCGTTGCCGAGATTAGCACCTCCCAACGCGGTCCCTTGCCCGCCGTCGCTGTCGGCCGCGCTTTGCGAAAGACCGCCGGCGCAAGCTCCACATCCTGGAACGAAGGCGTTGCCAGTCCAAGTTGTTCCGTCGCATCGCCCGGCGTTCCCGGCGATGGAATGCGCAGCAAAACGCTCCGTCCGCCACCGCCGCGAAGCAAGGCATCCGCCGCCCGCTTTGCCGCGAAATTGGAAATCATTACATCAGCCATGGCGTCACCCGATCCTTTGCGCGAGATACGGACGCAATAACGCCTGCACCTGCACGTCGATCAGGCTGCCGCTGAAATACTGCATCTGCAGCGTGTCCATGCGGCTTGAACGCACGTTGACCGAGGGCATCGCCTGGGCGTTCTTGACGATCTGCGCGCAAGCTACCTTGATGGCGGGAGGGATATCCACCAGGCCCGCCGTGTAGGTGACCTCGACTTCGTTGTAGTTGAGCCCCAAGAAGTTCTCTGGAAACGTCAGTTCGCCTATGTCGCTGTTGACGTCGATCGAGGCCGGATCGAGCACGCTCCAACTGCCCGGCAAACTGAACGCCCAAGCCACTTGCGCGCGGAACGGGTCCATCATTTCGCCACGCCGCGGTCGGCCGTAACGCACACGCACCTGCGCCAGCGCCGTCGTGGCCGGCGCCACAGCCGCTAATGGCAGATAGCTAAGCCTTACCGTCTGTGCTCCCGTCGTCAGCCTCATCCGCTCCACATACTGCGCCGCCAGCAAACTCGCGCGCCGGCAGTACGCTTCCATCAACGAAGAAGCCATGGTGATCCAATCGTCCGTCGTGTCCGCCGTCAAGCCGTATTGCACGTACTCGGTCGGCAACAAATATCCCATCGCGTACCCGCCTCTCCTCGAATCCATTTAGAAAGCAACGGGGACCGACACATATATGCCGGTCCCCGCGTAATCTGCTTATAGTGCTGTTACAAACTGACGTTTAGCGATCGACGAGCACCTGGTAGTGGGCATAGTTCGCGCCCTTCACCACCAGACCGCCGAACTTCACCACCACATACTGGCTCGCGAGCGAACCGGGCACGCCGAGTTGGAAGATGCGCGGATTCGGGTCGCTCAACCAGTGGTACTCGATTAGGTCTTCCGTCACGATGTACGCGGGCAGCACGGCCGAGCCCGAACCGGGAGTGCCGGTGTAGCTCAGCGTCCATTCCGGGATCAGCGGAATGTCGCCGGCCTGGGTCGAAAGCATCTTCACGGTAAAGCCGCTCGTGATCTCGCGCGAGCCGAGCACGACGTTGAACTCGCTCTTCATCTCGCGGTCGATCAGATCGAGCAACACGGGATTGGCGTAGATCGCCGTCGGACGCACCCCATAGGAGCTGCTCGAAACCATCTGCGCGATCGTGGATTTCAAGCCATCGACGATGCTGGCGGTGGTCGGAATGGATACCGTGTTGCCACCCGCCGCGATCTGCGCGCCCGCGCCGAAGTACTGCGCGGTCGTCGGGGTGGCGAGGCTGGTGTCATTGCCGTTCCAAAGCGCGACATCATGGGTACGCAGCACGCCATCGACGGTATCCGCGAGATCCTTCGCCTGAAGATAAGCGAACTGGCTCTGTTGCTGGCCAAGCTCGATGTCGAACAGGTTGTAATTAATCTGCGCGACGAGCGCCTTCAACGGAACGCTACGCTCAAGACGCGTCGGGCTTACCAGCGGAGCCACGATATTGCGCGGATCGACGAAGCCGTTGGCCGCCGAAGGCGCGGGAATCGATGTTTCTTCGAAGAAGCGCGACGGATGGCCGGTAGCCGGGACCTGCTTGATGCGCTGCCCGAAGATGCCCCGGCGGCGTACCAGATCGGTGATCTCCGACTGATACATGGGAACTTCAATCGCGCCCGGTCCAAGATAGTCGGCTGCGGCATGGATTTCAGTAAACTTCACGTTCATTCTCTCTCCCTAAAACAGAAAAGGACCGGCCTCAGCCGTGTCCTTGTAGCGGTTGATGGAGCAATCGTTTAGCCGAGCAGACCCGCGCGCATCAACTGCGCCTTGACCGCGATGCGCTGCTCCATGCTGAGGCTCACCAAAGCCGCGTCGAGCGCGCCCGCTTCCATCGAGTCGACCGTGACACCCTGCTTCGCCAGCAGATTGACCATGGCGACGGGAAGCGTCTTACGGCCGGTCTCACGATTCGTATGTGCAACCGTCGCGGTAGCAGAAGCGCGCAGCTCCGACAATTTGCTCTCCGACTCCGCCAGGCGAGCCTCGACCGCCGCCAGCTTTTGCTCCAGATCGGACTCGCGGCGTGTCTCGGCCGTGGCCACGATGCGACTCAGGGTAGCCTCCGCGTCGATCGCGAACGTGCTCTCCCGCTCGGCGAGACGCTCCGCCGCCTGCTGCAGCATACCCGCCGCCGCGGCCAACCGCTCGACGGTTGCGCTCAACTCATCCTTCATCTCGAATTCCATGCTTTCTCCTCTTCGTTCGTACCTTCGCTTAGGCCTTCGCTGTCAATCCGCCGGTCGATATGTTCTGCGCGTTTAGAATTGCGACCACGGCGGAGACGAGATTCTGTACATAACCGGGGCTAGGCGTGATGCCGGCCTGCGTCAACAGCGTAGACACCGCCGGTCCAGCCAGCAGAACGACTTCTTCCAGCTTCTGCGAGCCCGTGCCGCTCTGCACCCCGGAGGCGGCAAACTTTTGCTCTACCATCAACACCGCGTTCTGGATCAGCGTCGTGGCGTCGATCGCCGCGTTTATACCCGGTGCCGCGGTGGGAAAGAGGATGGCGGCCAGCCTCTCCACGGGCACGGCGTACTCGATCGCCCACTTCAACCCCTTTGCAAAGCCTTGCCCAACCGCCTGCAATACTCCCGTAAACGTCATAGATCTCCTTAATTTGTAATGCGCTTGTGTGTCGTTCGCTTGCTAAGCGCTTCGCCGGGCATGGCGTGATCCACCGGTCCGCGCCGCGCCGCACGCGGAGATAGCTCGCTTTAGCCGGAAGCTCGTGTTCCGGTACGCTGCTTTGTCACGCAGCAGGATCGCCGCGCCGGTAAAGGTCGCCTTGGTCAGCGTCCAGATCGAGGCCTGCATATCGGCCACGTGAGCATCGGCCAACTCGTAGCTCATTCCCATTGCGCCCTCGGCCGCGATCTTCTGCTCCATCTCCGGATAGTCGCGCGCGAATAGGAAGCCACCGACGGTCAGCTTCTGCCCGGCAATCGAGGCCGACGTAATGATGCCGCATTTCTGCCGCGCGTCATGCCCGTCCCAACCGGTTTTGTAGTCCACCGCCATACCTAGCAGACTTGGCAGCGCCTGCTCGGCCGCCGCATGGGTCAGCACCACGCGGTGCCCGCGCGAGCCGCTCGGTGCTTTATCGCTCGGCACGTCCACCAGCGTGAGCACACCCTCAAACGGAAGCCGGTTCGGATGCCCGACCACGACGGGAAAGTCCACCGCCATGGCTCGCAGATCGACCGGCGAACGCCGTTGCGGCTCACGCGTCGTATCGCCGTTTGCCGAGGCACATCCGACACCCGCGCGATGCCGCGGCGATACCGCCTTGTTGTCCAGCCGCGTAGCCATTCCCGTGCTTCCGCTTCGCCGATGCAGCCCTTCCGCTAACCCCATGCCACCTCCTTATAATTGCCGTTCTCTCCCGCAAAGGAAAACGGGAGAGCGCCTGTGTGGCCGCCCTCCCGTTTTTCTTTTCCCTACTATTCAAGGATACCAACTGGCATAAAACTAATGCGCAAAGTTATGCAACTAAATAAGCTCCTTGCAATGAGATAGATGCGGGGTTTTTCGTAATTTCAGGCTCTTGACAGATTTTGAAGGTTTCCAGCAAACGCACCTCCATGAAGATGGCCGTGAGGCAATCGAGCGCTTCTTCATAACGCCGCACCACCGTCCAACGCTTGACGCCCAGCATCTCCGCCGTCTCGTCGTGCGTGTACTCCTGGATGGCAATACGCGTCAGCAGGAGCTGTTGCAGAGCGGTGAGCCGTCGCAAGCACTTGTCGACATCATGCACGAAGATCAGCAGGTCGTCGAAGCCTTCCATGCGATAGCTGGTGACTTTACCGCGAAACATCTCCTTGCCCAGGAGGGAAGGAACACGTCCCGCTTCGAGCGAAAAGCGCATGTACCGCCGCAGCATTCCTTCGGTGTGCTTGCGATAAAAGGCCCATCGCGGCGCGGCCAGCTTTACCCTTGGCTTTTTGGCCGCTTTATTCTTCCCGGACTGGCGCACCGCCCGCGCCGCCCATATACCCGGCATGACAGTCAATGTTCCGCTCATCGCGCACCTCCCAGGCATGCCGTCGCAGCCGCGCATCCAAGCCGGTGAGCCAACCGGCGCGGCCTGCCCCCCGCGTGTTTTGTTCGTCGAGCCGGAAATTCCGACAATCGCTGCACACAACCGCGGCAGTACACACCCTCCGCGATCGCTCCACGCAGCCACAAGGTTCCACATCCTTCGCATACTTTCAAGTCAAGGCGCAAGTAGTTCATCATTTTCCTCATGAGACAGATCTCCCCCGGCAAGCCTCAGTTTTCAAAGGTAGAGTGGGCTCGCTCAGGTTGCTATAGAGCGCTTCGGCTGATTCGCAGGCTCTCAAGGGCCCTGTCGTCACAGCGTTCGCGCAGATGGTGTTCGGCGCAAGGTTTGTATGCGGGAGAACTTTCTACAAACCCTCTTTATGGTCACCACTTAGGCCGTGCCGAGGGTCGGGAGTTTTTATAAACTCTCCGCCTTTCAGCAGCGTTCCCATAATGGAAAGTTTCATGTTTATAGCTTTCGACAATACGCCTGTCAATACCGGATCAAAGAAAACGACGAATATTCTTTAAGCAACCTTGCATAATTATTTCCCTATAAAATAGTGGTTTCGCTCTGTCTTCGTATTGCTTAGTGATATGGTTGCCGTCAGACTTCCCTATGAACTTTCAACATCTTCACGAGCTTCTTCGTCTCGAACTTGTCCGCCGAATCGATCAAGGAATCGTGACCGGAACCAAACTTGCGCAGCAAACGGGCTTTCAGCAAGCCCATATTTCCAACTTCCTCAATAAGAAACGATCCCTTTCCCTAGAGGGGCTTGACCGTGTGCTTGCGGCGCAAAACCTTACCATCGACCAACTTATCCCGCTTACTTTTAGGTCCGGTCTCGATCTTCCCGCCAGTCAGGACCTTCGCGCGGGCCTTGACCTTCATGCCGGGGCCGCTCCCGTTCCCGGCGATCCAAGTGAGTTGGTGCCCGTCGTCGCTTCTTCCGTAGCCATGGATCTCGCCTTCGCACCGTCCAGCAGCATCATCGAGACGATTCAAGTCTCGGCCTCCCGGCTGCAAGGCAACCGCACGCGACCTCACACGCTTCGCGCTCATTGGCAACGCTTTCTGGCCGTCCGGGTCGATGCTGAACAGGCCGCCGCCATGGAGCCCATTCTGATGCCGGGAACGATTGCCGTTTTAGATCGCCACTACAGTTCGCTCGCACCTTATCGATCGCACCAGCCCACCCTCTTTGCCATCCGTCACGGAGCTTCGCTCGCGCTGCGCTTTGTTGATTACGACGAAAATCGCATTATCTTGCGGCCCTATGTACGGTCGTTTCCTATCCAGCTCGTTACCGTCAGCTCCAACGGTTTGCCCGCGGACTACGTCATCGGCCGCATCTGCATCCTGCTCTGCGAACTGTAGCCGTTGCGCTATGGATATCCAAGCCGGATACAATAAGCTACGTGTTCTCATCGCTTTATGCAAAATGGATGTTCGCCTGGGAGACGGCGCTTACCACCCGCGACACCAACCGCATCGTTCGTCCCCTGGAGTGGGGCTTCGACCATCTAGGCAGCTTCGTCGATTTATCGCAAGATTCCAGCCTGGCCCGCATGGCAGCCGCCAACCGGAATATCGTCCAGCGATCCGAAGAGTTTTTCGGTTACACCACGCCGAGTGATTTCCATGTAGAAGACCGGTATCCCCAGATGTTTCCGACGAACGTGCGCCCGGAGACGCTTTCAGAGGACGCCGAACTGAAGCGCCAGGCGGCCGTGGGCGATCTTGAGTCCGCGCCCTTCCTTCGCTTTACGTCGCCGATCCGCACCGAGCACCCTGAAAACGACATCGTCAACGCCCGATGGTATCCTGCTCCGCATCAGGCCGGCTCCCGGAAGCAGGCCATCGTCGTCCTTCCCCAGTGGAACGCGGATGCCTTCAGCCACAACGCGCTTTGTACCCTCTTCAACCAGTTCGGCATCTCCGCGCTTCGGCTCTCGAAGCCGTACCACGATATTCGCCGGCCGATTGAATTGGAACGATCCGACTATGCCGTCAGCTCGAACGCCGGCCGCACGATCGCAGCCTGCCGACAGGCCGTGGTCGATATCCGCAGCTGCCTCGACTGGCTCCAGGCGCAAGGTTACGAAGACTTCGGCGTTCTGGGAACGAGCCTCGGCTCCTGCTATGCCTTTATTGCCGCGGCGCACGATCCGCGGCTCAAGGTATGCGCCTTCAACCATGCTTCCAACTCCTTCGGCGATGTGGTTTGGACCGGTCAGAGCACACGCCATATCCGCGCCGCCTTCGAGCAGGCCGGACTTACGCAAGATTCTGTTCGCCCGCTCTTTGCCGCCATCAGCCCCAGCGAATACATGGCCAAGTTCGCCGCTCACCCTAAGCAAGTGCTGGTGGTGCACGCCACCTACGATCTCACCTTTCTGCGCGAGTTCTCGCTTGATGTCCTCGCCAGTTTTCAGCGGCTAGACATCGATTACACCTCCAAAGTTCTACCTTGCGGTCATTACACTACCGGTGAGACGCCGTATAAGTATCTTGACGGCTGGTATCTGGGCTGTTTCGTCTATAGGGCCTTCAAGCGCCTCCGAGCTCATCCCCAGTAATCCGTTGATCCGCTCACATCCGCCCTCGGGTCGAAGGTTAGAATCGTTGTATGCCGATCGATCTTGCCGCTCCCCTCACCGCCTCCGACCCAGAGATCGCCGCGCAGGTCGCGCATGAGGTCGCGCGTCAGCATGAGGGTCTGGAGATGATCGCCTCCGAAAACTTCGTGAGCCGCGCCGTGCTGGAAGCTGCCGGGACCGTCTTTACCAATAAATACGCCGAGGGCTATCCCGGCAAGCGCTATTACGGCGGCTGCGAATTCGCCGATGTAGTCGAGAATCTTGCCCGCGAACGCGCGAAGCAGCTCTTCGGGGCGGAGCACGTCAACGTCCAGCCGCACTCCGGTTCGCAGGCCAATGCCGCCGCGTTCATGTCGCTACTCACCCCTGGCGATACGATCCTCGGCCTCGACCTCGCCCATGGCGGCCATCTCACGCACGGCCATAAGCTCAACTTCTCCGGGAAGCTCTACCGGATCGTCGGCTATCAGGTCCGCAAAGACACGGAAACCCTCGACTATGACGAGTTGGAAGCCATTGCCGAGCGCGAGCGCCCCAGGATGCTGATCGCCGGGGGCAGCGCCTACGCCCGCACGCTCGACTTCCCCCGGATGCGCGCCATTGCCGACAAGGTGGGCGCGTACCTGCTCGTCGATATGGCTCACATCTCCGGCCTAGTCGCGGGCGGCGCGCATCCCTCGCCCGTGCCTCACGCCCACGTCGTCACCACCACCACCCACAAGACCTTACGCGGCCCGCGCTCCGGCCTCATTCTCTGCAAGCAGGAGCTCGCCGCCGGGATTGATCGCAGTGTGTTTCCCGGCCAGCAGGGCGGTCCGCTCGTCCATGTCATTGCCGCGAAGGCCGTCGCCTTCCGCGAAGCCCTACAGCCCGAGTTCGCCACCTACGCCCACCAGATCGTCGCAAATGCCAGGGTGCTCGCCGCGTGCATTGCCGAGCATGGCTTCCGCATCGTCTCCGGCGGCACCGACACGCATCTCATGCTCATCGATGTATTCGAGAAGGGGATGCTCGGCAGCGAAGCGGAACACTCCCTCGGCGAAGCCGGCATCACCGTCAACAAGAACGCCATCCCCTACGACACCAACCCGCCCATGAAGCCCTCCGGCATCCGCATCGGCA
>CAXTRY010000026.1:0-33275 GCA_964246805.1 uncultured Acidobacteriaceae bacterium | reverse complement strand
TGCCGTGGGCGTACTGGCCAACCATGCCGGCGATGTCGGGCGGCGCGTCGGCGGGGAGGGTGGGAGCAGTAGTGAAGAGCTCGTCGAGCTTGGCGAGGAAGGGTTGTCGGCCGCCGAAGAGGGCGATCAATCCGGCGGGATCATGCTGGACGGCGAAGGTCGTTTGCCAGGCGTTCGATTCGGTGTAGTCGCGCCACTTTTCGGAGTGGCCGAGATCGATGGGGTTGAAAGGCTCTTCGGCCTTGCCGGTCCAGGAGTTGGCCCAGGTGCCGTTCTCGAACTTCGGCCGCATAAAGGCGATGGAGGGGTCCCAGTAGTTGCGGTAGTTGCGCGAGCGGGCGACGAGCATCTTGGCGTCGTAGGCCTTGCCGAGCTTTTGCGCGACGTGGGCGATGGCCCAATCGTTATAGCTGTACTCGAAGGTCTTTGAGACGGACTCGCCTTCGCGGTCAGCCGGGATGTAGCCGAGCTTGCGGTAGTAGGGCAGCCCCTGCCAGTCGTCGACCATGGCGCGCTTCATCATGTATTTATAGGCGTCCTCGGTGTCGATGCCCTGGAAACCCTTGTTGACGGCCTCGGAGATGACCGACGCCGAGTGGTAGCCGGTCATGGTGCCGGTCTCGGAGCCCTGGAGCGGCCAGACGGGCATACCGGCGGGGCTTTCGGCGGCCATGCGGATCAGGGCGTTGGCGAAGTCGGGGACGCGCTCCGGGTTGATGAGCGTGTAGGTGGGGTGGGCGGCACGGTAGGTATCCCACAGCGAGAAGGTGGTGTAGTTGCGGCGGCCGGCGGGCAGCGTGTGGATCTGGCCGTCCATGCCATGGTAGCGGTTGTCTACATCGTCGAAGAGAGTCGGCCCGAGCGAGAGATGGTAGAGCGCGGTGTAGAAGACGCGCTTGTGGTCGAGGTTGTCCGTCGTAACGGCGATGCGGCCGATCTGCGCGGCCCATTTGGCGCGGGCCTGCCGGCGGACCTGCTCGAAGTCCCAGGCGGGGATTTCCGTCTTCAGGTTGAGTGCCGCTCCATCCGCGCCGACGCCGGAGATGCCGGTCTTGACGAGAATCTGCTCGTTCGCGTGCGTTTTGAAGTATAGGACCGCCTTCAGGTTCGTGCCGCTGAGCTGACCCGCCGAAACCTCCCGGTCGCCGTTGAAGAAGATGACGCGAGTGGGTATTTTTGAGAACTGCATGGTGAAGAAGGCTTTGCGGCCGTCGCCCCAGGCGCGCGTGGTGCGGCCTCCGGCGAGGGTATCGGGCGCGGGCTGCGTGAGTTGCGCGGCGATCACGTCGGGCTTGCCTCCCCCCGCATAGCCATGCTGGAGATCGACGACGAGGTAGGCTTGGTCGGACGCCGGGAAGGTGTAGCGATGGAGACCGGCGCGTTCGGTGGCGGTCAGCTCGGCCTTGACGTTGTAGTCCTTCAGCAGGACGGAGTAGTACCCCGGTGTCGCGACCTCATCGGCATGATCGAAGCGGGAGCGGTAGCCAGTCTCGGGGTGCTCGCGGGTGCCGGGAACGATCTTGGCGGTCCCGGTGCCGGGCATGACGAGGAAGTCGAGCAGGTCGCCGCAGCCGGTGCCGGAGAGATGGGTGTGCGAGAAGCCCATGATGGAGGTGTCGGTATCGTGATAGCCGGAGCACCAGTCCCAGCCGTCGTCGTAAGTGTCGGGGCTGAGCTGGACCGCACCGAAGGGTACGGACGCGCCGGGGAAGCAGTGGCCGTGGCCGCCGGTTCCGATCTTGGGGTCAACATACTGGAGAGGGTCTTCCGTAGGCTGCGGCGCGGCAACGGCGATCGGCGTGGCGGAGGTAGCGGCGAGGGCGGCGGCGGACTGGAGGAACGATCGGCGGGAGATCATGGAGTGCTCCTGTGTCCATCTTCCCGGTAGGAGGGTGAGAAGAGGCGAACACCAGTGTGACTGATTACAATGGCAACGGCAAGCGAGGGCGTATGGGCGAGCGATGGACGCGGCGGCAAGTGGTAAGCAGGATGGGCGCTGTGGCGGCGTCGAGCGTGGTGGATGGCGCATGGGGGCAGGCAGCTGCGTTGGGGTCCAAGCGGCCTCCGGTGGGAGCACGCAAGTTCCGCAGCACTGTAGTCGAGGCGTACATTGAGCGGACCGCGCGGCGCATCGGTGACCCCGGCTTAGCGGAGCTGTTTGCGAACTGCTACCCGAACACGCTGGATACGACGGTCGAGCCGGGCCGTTTTGAAGGTAAGCCCGACACGACGGTGCTGACCGGTGACATTGCGGCGATGTGGCTGCGGGATTCGTCCGCGCAGGTGTGGCCGTATCTGCCGCTGGCGAAGGAGGACCGCAGCCTGCGCGAACTGCTGGAAGGCGTTATACGGCGACAGGCCCGCTGCATCCTGATCGATCCGTATGCAAACGCGTTTATGGCGGACCTGAACGCGCCGCCGCTGCCCTGGGGCGCGAAAGACAAGACGGAGATGAAGCAGGGTGTGGGTGAGCGGAAGTGGGAGGTGGATTCACTCTGCTATCCCATACGGCTGGCGCATGGCTATTGGAAACAGACTGGCGATATCGCGCCGTTCGATGCGCGATGGCGGGCGGCGATGACGCTGGTGGTGAAGACGTTCCGGGTGCAGCAGCGCAAGGACGGGCTGGGGCCGTATCGCTTCAACCGCATGGCGACGACCTCGACGGAGACGCTGCTGGCTGACGGCTATGGCAATCCGGTGAAGCCGGTAGGCCTGATTGCGTCGGGGTTTCGACCTTCGGACGACGCGTGTGTGTTTCCGTTCCTGGTGCCGTCGAACCTGTTCGCGGTTACGTCGATGCGGCAGCTGGCGGCGATGGCTCGGGCGATTTTGCACGATGACGCGTTGGCGGCGGATGCTTCGGCGTTGGCGGATGAGGTGGAGACGGCTCTGCGGCAGTATGCGGTGGCGACGACGCCGCAAGGAACGATGTGGGCATTTGAGGTGGATGGGTTTGGCGGCCGACTGCTGATGGACGACGCCAACGTGCCGAGCCTGCTGGGGCTGCCATATCTGGAGAGCTCACCCGACGCGGAGCTCTACCGGCGAACGCGGGCGTTCTGCTGGAGCGCGCGCAATCCGTGGTTCTTCAAGGGAGCGGCGGGGGAGGGAATCGGCGGACCGCACGAGGGCAAGGACATGATTTGGCCGATGTCGCAGATGGTCTATGCGCTGACGAGCGATTCGGACGTGGAGATTCGGACGATGCTGGGGATGCTGAAAGCGTCGGCGGGCACACTGGGCTTTATGCATGAGAGCTATTACAAAGACGATGTGTCGAAGTTTACGCGAGCCTGGTTTGCGTGGGCGAATACGTTGTTTGGGGAGTTGGTGGGCGGGCTGGCGGTTCGGAAGCCCGAGTTGCTGGCGCGATAAGATCTTTCAGAGTATGAGACAACGAGCACTCAGTAGCTTGCTTGCCGGGCAACTGCGAGGCTTACTTAATTTTACGAGCAGAGGAGATGCGCTAGAAGTCCGCGGCTTTCTCTCCGGTAATGTGAAGAGCGGCGAAGGGCTGGTCAGGGGTAGGTTGCGCGCCGCCGATAGTGAGGCGGTATTCGCCGGAACGGATGGCGCGATGACCCGCGGCATCGACGAAGCTGAGCTGGTCTGGGTGGAGGGTGAAGGTGAGGGTGCGGGATTCGCCGGGGGCGAGGGTGAGGCGCTGAATGCCTTGGAGGGTGTGGCGGGGCGAGCCGGGACGCTGGGGCGGAGTAAGGTAAAGTTCAGCTACTTCGGTGCCTTCGCGTGTTCCAATATTCGTAACCTTCACCGTAGCCGTGAGGGGATCGCCCGCGTTGACGGAGGCGTGGTCGAGTTTTAGGTCGGTATAGGTGAAGGTGGTGTAGCTCAGGCCGAAGCCAAAGGGGTAGAGCACGGGGCCGTCAAAATAGCGATAGGTGCGGTGGGCCATGCTGTAGTCGCTGAATGGCGGCAGATCGGCGGCGGATCGGTAGAAGGTAACTGGCAGACGGCCCGAGGGGTTGGTGACACCGAGGAGGATGTCGGCCAGGGCGTGGGGACCTTCTTCGCCGGGGTACCAAGCGGCGAGCAGAGCGTTGGCTTTGTGGGCGGGGTCGAGGGCAACGGCTGAGCCGGAGTTCAGGACCAGGACCATTGGCTTGCCGAGCGAGCGAAGATGGTCGAGCAGATCGGCCTGCGCGGCGGGCAGGTCGAGCGTGGTCCGATCGCCGCCGCTGAAGCCGGCTATATGGATGGGGAAGTTTTCGCCTTCGAGATCGGGCGAAAGGCCTACGAACGCGACGATGACGTCGGCCTGCTCGGAGGCGCGGACGGCTTCATCGAGCAGCGGGACGGCGGGCGGCTCCCACTGAAGGGAAAGGCCCTCGTCTTCACCGGTGTGGATGAACTCAATACGGATCGGGTGCGGCTTGGTGTCTTTGGCGGGTAGCTTGACGCTGGTGTTCTCCGGGAAACGCGCGGTGCCGCCGGGATAGTTCACGGCCAGCCGATTGTCGAGGAAGAGGCGGAAGGCGTCGTGATAGGGGCAGCCCCAGCAGCGGTCGACATGCAGATTAACGGTGTAGTCACCGGGGGCCGGCGGCACGAGGACGCCGGACCAGCGCGCGGCATAAGGGCCTTGCGGAACGCGCTGGTCGGGGGTAACGCGATCGAGATCGAGATCGAGCGTGGAGACGGTCGTGGTGAGGGCTGGCTCGCCGGTGAGCGTGGGGGCCGGGAAGTATTCAGCAAGCAGGCCCTCCGCCGCGTCGGGAGCCGCCGAATTACGAAGCGCCGTGCGCGGGACGACGATCGGCAATCCCGTCGCCAGTACCGAGCCCTGCGCGTACCGGGCGCTTGGAAACGCCGCCAGCATCAGGTCGAGTTGGGTAAGCGGATGCGCGATGGTGCCGTGGTAATTCGCTTCAAGGACGCTGAGCAGATCGGCGGTGGGGCCGATGACGGCGATCTTGCGCGTGTTTGCAAGCGGCAGGATACCGTCGTTCTTGAGCAGGACGATGGACTCCTCGGCGGCCTGGAGCGCGAGCAGGCGATGGGCGGGAGAATCGACCTCGGTGGCGGCGATGTTGCTATAAGGGTTGCAGGAGGGATCGTCGAGCAGGCCGAGACGGAGTTTTGCAAGGAGCAGCCGATGGAGGGCGCGGTCGATCTCCTGCTCGGTGACGAGGTGCTGGGCGAGCGCCTGATTGAGGGCGTGATAGCTGTTGCCGCAGTCGAGATCGGTACCGGCCTTCAAGGCTAGCGCCGCGCCGTGTGCATTATCGGAAGCGAAGTGGTGCGATCCGGCGATGTTGCCCACGGCGTCGCAATCGGAGACGACATAGCCGGGAAAGTGCCAGAGATCGCGCAGACGGGTTTGGAGGGTATCGGCGTTGGCGCAGGAGGGGGTACCGTCGATGGCGTTGTAGGAGCACATCACGGCGGCGGCTTTGCCCGCGGTCGTCAACGCGTGAAAGGCGGGCAGGTAGGTGTCGGCGAGATCGTGCGGCGTGGTGGGAGCGTTGAAGCTCTCGCGGCCATCCTCGGGGCCGGAGTGCGCGGCGAAGTGCTTCGCGGTAGCGTCGGCTTTCAGGTAGAAGGGATCGTTGCCCTGGATGCCCTGGACAAAACCCGTGCCCAGGGCGGCGGTGAGGAAGGGGTCTTCGCCGTAGGTCTCCTGGCCGCGGCCCCAGCGCGGATCGCGGAAGATGTTGATGTTGGGTGACCAAAGGGTCAGACCGCCGTTGATCGCCGAGTTCGCCCGGCCATGATCGCCAGCGGTGTTGAATTTGGAGCGCGCTTCGGTTGAGATCGTGTCCCCGACGGCTTCGAGCAGCGCGGGGTCAAAGGTGGCGGCGAGGCCGATCGCCTGTGGCAAGACGGTTGCGTAGCCATTGCGCGCGATGCCATGCAGACCTTCGCTCCACCAGTCATAGGCGGGAAGGTGCAGGCGCGGAATGGCGGGCGCGGTGTTGCCAAGCTGCCCGATGCGCTCTTCGAGCGTCATTTGTCCGATGAGTTGATCAATACGCGCATCGATCTGCGCGGTCGTCCGCGTGCGGGAGCAGGTCTGCTGCGCGGTAAGCGGCAGGACGGTAAAAAGAAGCAAAGCGGTACCTTGGAACGCGGGGTTCATGGGAATCTCTGCGACCATACTAACGGTTGCCCGCACTTGTCGAGTGGTAAACAGTTATGCAGTGTTCCCGTACAGGAACGGACACCTTCCCAACCCGGCCCGGAGATGGAATACTACACATCCATGCGTAAACCGCTTATTGCCGGCAACTGGAAGATGTACAAAACGCCGAAGGAGTCGCTCGCGTTTTTGGACGAGTTCCTTCCGCTGATGCACGATCACGCCGCCCACGACATTACGATCTTTCCGACGATGTCGTCGCTTGGATACGTGATCGATCGCGCGAAAGGGACCAACGTCTCCGTGGGGGCACAGACGATGCATTGGCTGAACGAAGGGCCATACACCGGCCAGACTTCGCCCACGATGCTGGCAAGTATCGCCTGCAACCACGTCCTGCTCGGCCATTCCGAGCGGCGCATCTACGCCCATGAGACCGACGACATGGTCAACTGGAAGCTGAAGGCGGCACTCGCCCATAACCTGACGCCGATCGTCTGCGTGGGCGAATCGAAAGACAAGCGCGATGCGGGGCTGACGGAGGCACTGCTCAACTGGCAGGTTGCCTGCGCGCTGAACGGCGTCCGCGCGGAAGACGCAAACCCGATCGTGATCGCGTATGAGCCTATCTGGGCTATCGGCACCGGCTCGGTCGCCACGCCGCAGCAGGTTGCCGATTCGCATCGTATTATTCGTCGCGAGGTTGCCGCCCGTCTTGGCCAGCTATGCGCCGACAGCATACGGATTTTATATGGCGGCTCCGTGAAAGCCGACAATGTTGCCATTCTGATGGCGGAACCCGAGATCGATGGCGCTCTCGTGGGCGGGGCCAGCCTGGACGCAAAGTCGTTTGCCGAACTCATCCACAATGCCGTTCGGAGCACGGGCGAAAAAGCCACTCTCTAACGAACAACCCCCATCTGGTCCATCGGCCAATAGACGAATGCCGCCTTGCCGTAGATCAGGCTGCGGTCCACGGGACCAAAATCCCGGCTATCGCTTGAAATCGATCTATGATCGCCCATGACAAAGTATTCGTGCGGCGGCACTGTTATCTCCGGTTCCGACCGCTCATCCAAATACCGCTTGGGAACATACTTCTCGCTTAGCAGCTGATCGTTTATGTAGACCTTGCCTTCGTCGATTTTAATCGTATCGCCGGGTCCCGCGATCACCCGTTTAATGTAGCTTTTAGAGTGGTCGTGCGGGTAGAGGAAGACCACCACGTCACCATGCTCTATCTTGCCGACGCGATAAGCGATCTTATTGATGAAGAGACGATCCTGATCTTCAAGCACCGGCAACATGCTTGTTCCTTCGACGCGCACCGGCTGATAGAGGAAGATGATAATGAAGGCGGAGACGACGATCGACACCATCAGGTCGCGCAACCACGAGTGCGTGCCTCCCTGTTGCGTATGCTCCGGTATCGACCGGTCTTCCAACTCATCCGTCATGCGTTGCTCGACTTCCATCTCAATTATATGCAACTCGTTATTGGCGTTTTTGAGGGTATCCTCACCCGCTTTCTGTCGCCCTAGCGACATAGTCGACTACACGGGTTAGGCTCATCATCAACGTCCTATGACACGGGGGTCGAATCGCACTCACTTCGCGGGAGTAAGACCCCACGCATGTACGTCTGTTCGGCATCTGACGTGCTGGTGTTGTCGTGCCGAGTGCCGCAAGGCTGAATACATGCGTTTTCTTTTATCGCTGACAGCGGCATTGAAAGGCATAGAATGTGTATACGAAGCTTGGAGCAAACCTGATGGCAACCCTCACCATGATCGAGCAGACCTCGCCTGAAAATTCGCCGACCGGCAATCATCGCGTTCACGAACGAACGCAAGCCAGTCTCAATACGCTGACGACCGAAACGTCGAACTCGGCGTCCGAGGGTTTCGATACAAAGTCAGCCTTGGAGATCGCTCGCATTATCAATCACGAAGACGCGAAGATTGCCGCGGCCGTCAAGAAGGCGCTTCCCGAGATTGCGATCGTGATCGACACGGTGGCACGTTCTCTGCGAGATGGCGGCCGACTTATCTACGTGGGTGCCGGTTCCAGTGGCCGGACCTCGTCGCTCGATGCTTCAGAGTGCCCGCCGACGTTTTCCACCTCGCCCTCACAGGTGCAGTACATCATGGCCGGCGGACCGAAGGCGCTTGCCTCTGCCGCCGACGTTAACGAAGATTCGCCCGAGATTGGCCAGCGCGACATCGCCCGTCGCCGCCCAACGCGGAAGGACATCGTGATCGGCGTCTCCGCCAGTGGACTTACACCGTATGTCGTGGGAGCGGTGGAGTACGCTCGCGCTCGCGGAGCCAAGACAGCCGCCATTACCTGCAACCACCATACCGCGCTCGCTGATGTCGCGGACACCACCATCGTCGCGGAGGTTGGCCCCGAGGTCATCTCCGGTTCGACCCGCATGAAAGCGTCCACCGCTCAAAAGATGATCCTCAACATGATCACCACGGGCGCAATGACGCGGCTCGGCTATGTCTATGACAACCTAATGGTCAATGTCCATATGAAGAACGCCAAGCTCGTCGAGCGCGGCATTCGTGTGCTGATGACCGTCTGCGGCGTGGACCGCGACACTGCCATCCGCACCATCAAGTCCGCCGGCAAGTCCATTCCCATCGCCGTCGTCATGCTGAAGGCCAACGTCGACAAGATGGAGGCCGTCCGCCGGCTTACCAAATCCGACGGCAATGTGCGACTGGCGATCGACGACTCCCGGTTGGAGCTCTAGCCGTTCGAGGAATGAAGGGTATCGTTGCTGCTACCCACTTCCTAATCAAATCTCCGTAAACTATTCGGATGGACAAGTTTGTTGTACGTGGTGGCAACCCCCTTCTAGGCACCATTAAGGTCTCCGGAGCCAAAAATTCCGCTCTTCCCTGTATGGCCGCCGCCATCCTTACAGAGGATGAGGTCATTCTCGAGAACATTCCTCAAGTGCACGATATCGAGACCGAGCGCCGCTTGCTTGAATCGATGGGGGCCGCGGTCGAACTGGGTTACGGACGCGCGCAGCATCGAACCTCCATCCAGTGCGCTGTGCTATCCGATCCTGTTGCCAAGTACGAGATCGTCAAGACCATGCGCGCCAGTTCTCTGGTCCTTGGTCCGCTGGTCGCGCGTACCGGCGTCGCGCGAGTTGCCATGCCGGGCGGATGCGCCATTGGCGGCCGGCCTATCGATCTGCATATCAAGGGTCTTGAGGCCATGGGAGCGACGATTACCCAGGATCATGGCTACCTTGAAGCTCGGACCGACCGGCTAAAGGGCGCGCACATCGTCTTCGACAAGATCACGGTCACCGGCACGGAAGACCTTCTGATGGCCGCGACGCTGGCTGACGGCGAGACACTGTTCGAGAACTGCGCGCGGGAGCCCGAGGTGACCGATCTTGCCGCGCTGCTGACCGCGATGGGCGCACGGATCGAGGGCGCGGGCACTTCGACTATTCGTGTCCAGGGTGTCGCGAAATTGCATGGCGCGCGCCATCGCATCAACCCCGACCGCATCGAAGCTGGAACATTCCTTATCGCCGGAGCCATTACGGGAGGCGACCTCAACGTCGATTGCTGCGACCCAACCCATCTCGCATCGCTGATCGCCAAACTCGGACAGTGCGGTGTTCGTCTCAACGTTGGCAAGGACAACATCCGTGTACGGTCCGAAGGTGGCCAGTCAGGCTCCGGTCTGCGCGCCGCCGACATCACGACTGAAGAATACCCCGGTTTCCCCACGGATATGCAGGCACAGTTCATGGCGCTTGCTACTCAGGCCGAAGGCACGACCACGGTCACGGAAAACATCTTCGAGAACCGCTTCATGCATGTGCAGGAGCTGATTCGCATGGGGGCGAATATTACCGTCTCCGGGCGCACGGCCACGGTCCGCGGAAGATCGCCGCTGCAATCCGCGGCCGTGATGTGCTCGGATCTCCGCGCCTCCGCTTCGCTTGTCCTGGCCGCGCTGGTCGCCGATGGCGAGAGCATCCTCGACCGCGTCTACCACATGGACCGCGGCTACGAGCGCCTCGAAGAAAAACTCCGCGGCGTCGGTGCCCAGATTCGCCGCATGGGTGACGTCTTCGGCAAAAAGTAACCCGCACTCCGCTCGATTTATCGCATACTACAGACAAAGGTGCACTTTATGGCGACTACCATTGCCCCAACAGCTCTCCTCACACTCGAAGAATATCTTCATACCAGTTACCACCCCGACTGCGACTTTATAGATGGTCACCTTGAGGAAAGAAGCATGGGCGGACGCAAACATGGACGATTGCGAGGCCGCCTTGCCACCTGGTTCGGGATCAACGAGAACTCGTGGAATGTCTATCTGATAGTTGAGCAACGTATTCAAGTCACTGCAACCCGGGTGCGCATTGCGGATATTTGTCTCACCCGCCGTGATGCTCCGATCGAAGAAGTGACGCTCACCCCACCTTTGCTTTGCGTCGAGGTTCTCACCCTAGACGATCGGATGCCCCGAGCCGCCCGCGTAATGGAGGATTATGCCCTCATGGGTGTTCCCAATCTCTGGCTGATCGATCCGCTTGATCGCGTCGCCTACATCTATCTTGGCGCAGGCCGCTTCCAAATCACCAAAGACACCTTGATTGTCCCCGAGAGTCCAATACATCTCGATTTGGCTGCTCTTTTTGCCTCCTTAGAGGGATAATCAGAGGGATAAATCAGCTCATGGTTAGCCTAGGTACACTCGTCTCTTTTACAACCGTCTACTTGTGTACCTTAGCGATCTTTGGCCAGTCCATCCCTGGATCATCTCCGGCGGATACCACCACCCTCCACGTCAACTCCCGCCTGGCTTTTTTGGATGTGACCGTCCTCGACCGTAAAGGTAGCCCGGTCGTTACGGGACTTACGAAAGACGACTTCGTCATCACGGACGAAAAGCAGCCGCAGCGCATCTTATCGTTCGAGCCGCCCGGCGCGCATGTAGCTGGTGAAGCAAGTGGGTCCACCGGGAGCGCTCCCGTCACCATCTTTGTGCTCGACCAGCTCAACTCCTCCTTTGAGGACATGGCCTACATCCGCTTTCGCGTCCACAAATATCTGGCGGCTGGATCGGACCAACTTGCCGCGCCGGCGGAGATGTTGCTGCTGGGGAATAAATCGTTGGAGATGATTCAGGGGTTTACGCGAAGCAAGGCAGACTTGCTGGACGCCGTCGATCGTCTGCCGCCCGTCCTGCCATGGAAGCTCGATCCTTCTTTCGCCATCGAGCGCATGGGGCATTCCCTCGACGCGTTGCAGCAGATTGCGCTCCAGAATAGGGGCGTGCAAGGCCGTAAGAACATTATCTGGGTGGGCCATGGATCGCCGGGCCTCCACACGCAGTCGCTCGCGGGCATATCGCTCGAGCGTTTGAATCAGTATGTGCACGATACGACGAACATGCTCGTCGAGGCGCGGATGAGCCTCTTCGTCATCTACCCGGAACCGGCGGCGACCACGGGTGGCATCGGGATCACAGAGTTTGCCGCGCGGGCCGAGCTTGGGGATAGCGATCCGTTCGCGGGCGACATCAACTTTGGTGTCTTCGTTAACGAGACTGGCGGCTCGCTCTTCTATAACCGTAACGACATCGACGCGCAGATCAAGCGCTCGCTCCAGCTTGGCGCGAACTATTACACGCTTACCTATCAGCCGCCGGAGGGTGCCGCCGATGGGCGTTTTCGGCGCGTTCGTGTAACGCTACGCAATGCTTCGTTGCACGCCATGACCAAGACCGGCTACTTTGCCCCCAATAAAGATCAGCCTATCGACCCCAGGCAGCAGACGATGGCCAACCTCGATGAAGCGGTACGATCTACGATCCCGTTCCAAGCGCTGCAAGTGACGGTTGAAACAGTAGTGCGTCATCCAGATACGGGGACGGCTGAAGTTACAGTCGATCTTAGCGGTAGCAATCTGGACTGGCAGACGGAGAGCGACGCATCCGGAGCGGCTGTCAGCAGCTCGCATATCGGGCTGGAGGCGGTCAGTTTGTCGAGCCGCCGAGAAATCCTGGCATGGAAGGCGCAGACGTTTACGCTGACCGCCGGCGTCCAGAGTGCCGCGCAACTTACAAGCCGCCATGCGCACTTTACCGTGTCGCTGCGCGTGCCGCCTAAAACACGTTCCATGCGTCTAGCGATCGGTCTGCTCCAGAATGGTCGAACCGGCGCGGTAGAGATTGATCGGAAGATCATTGATGCCGCTCCCGAGGCACCGACACCGGAAACGAAACTGAATACAAGGCCGCCAGGCTAACGTGTCGTCCGACCTAGATGCAAGCATGTCTCACAAACAATAGAACGAGTCCCGAATCACAAATCAACGCTACCTACTACGCTGCATCCGTTTAGCTTATCTCCGTTGCAAGCAGACGTTATTTGAAGGAGATCTTTGAAAACTTCAGCGATCGAGCCTGGCAAATCTTGCAACGAAAGGGCCAGATATGAAACAGGCTGAGAGGATATTCGAAGATCCGGCGTTTGGATCGTTGCAGCGCACCGCCACGGCATTTCGGGCATAACTCAGTCATAGCATCACCGCTTAGAGTCAACGACTCCGTCCTGCCGTGTTGGATGCCGCGTACAGCGCAGCCAACCGATCGGGTCCGCAATCGAGCGACAATTTCACAGAAGCAATCTATAGATAAAGATAAGCAGAAGCTTATCCTTGCTGCTCAAGGAGACTCCTGCTTACTGAGTTTGCGTTCATTCAGCGAATATCGATGTCGCCGGAGCCGGTGCCGGCGCTAAGGGTGGGGCCGCCGCCGTTGACCGCGCCTCGGATATGGTGTTTGTCGAGTGTGCCTTGCATGGCGATGGGCTGGTCGGTGTGGACGGAGCCGGAGTCGGTGTGTGCCTCAAGATTGAAGTGGGCCTTGGAACCGAGATTGAGGTGGAGGTTCCCGGAGCCGGTCTGGAGTTTCCAGTCGGTGGTGGGACTGCCGGAGACGGTGACGTCGCCTGAACCCGTGTGGGCGTAGAGGCCGGCGGAGAGACCGTCGAGTTGAACAGAGCCGGAGCCGGTCTGTGCGCGGACATCGCCCGAAGCGGCTTGTTCGAAGCGAATGTCGCCGGAGCCGGTATGGAGGTCGGCTGGGCCGCCGACGCCACGGGCGTGGATGTTGCCGGAGCCGGTGTGTGCCTTGAGGGATGCACCTACGTCTTCGACGGTAATGTCGCCGGAGCCGGAACCGGCGTCGAGGGTAGCGGCGCGAGGCAGGGTGATGTCGTAGTCGATGGAGATTTGGTGGAAGACTGGATCGTTGTTAGAGTCTCCGATTCTTACAGTGTTGCCTTCCTGTCGGATGGGAGGATTGTCGGCGATCTGTTGCATCCGGGATTCTAAATTGGCGCTATCGCAACCTATAAGGCAGTATTGCGAGTGCATTTTGGCGTAGACGTGTATCTGGTTGCCGGAACCGGAATGAAGGTGGACGTTGCCGGAGCCGGTTTCGACGGAGATAACGGGGCTAAGGGACGTGGTGAGGGTGCGGTCGAAGGATTTCTCGGCGGCAAGGGCAGCGGTGGAGAGCGTGAGCAAAAGGATGGCGGTCTTCATGTTGGCTCCTTGGGGTTGGGCTTTCGGCCCTGGTGAGTGTTGTCGCGTGCTGTGCGGCATGGCTATCACGCCCTTCCGTTGGGCCGATGGTTATTGCTGGAGGATGACGGTTTCGCCGGGGTTGAGGCCGGCGAGGATCTCGGTCTTGGTGCCGTTCGAGATGCCGGCCTTGATGCCCACTTTGCGACGACCGTTTTTCTGTTTGGGGTCGGGGACTTCGACGGAAGCGTTGCGGTCCTTATCGTAGAGAACGGCCTGCTCGGGGACGGTAAGGACGGCTTTATGTTCTTCGAGAAGAATCTCGGCGTTGGCGGTCATGTTGGCCTTGAGTTCACCGCCGGGGTTGTCGATGGAGACGCGGACCTCGAAGGTCGTGACGTTGTCCTTCTCGACGCCGAGAGGGGCGATACGGGTCACTTTGCCGGAGAAGGTTTTGTCCTTGAACGATTCGACCTTGATGCGGGCTGGCTGGCCAAGATAAACCTTGCCAATGTCCGACTCATCGACCTTACCTTGAACGTAGACTTGATGGATGTCGCCGATGGTCATCACAAGGGTCGCGGTGGAGCCGAGAACGAGGATGGACGAGACGGCGTCTCCTTTTTCCACGTCGCGTGAAAGGATAACGCCGTCCATGGGGGACTGGATGACGGTGTAGGAAAGCTGCTCTTCAAGTTGGCGGAGGGAAGCCTGAGCCTGGGCGACCTGGGCCTGAGCCTGGCGGAGTTTGGCCTGATCGACGGTGATCTGAGCGACGGATTTGTCGCGGGTGTTGGCGGCGGAGAGATATTTCTGCTGCGCGTCGTCCAGGGACTGGCGAGAGACGACGCCATCCCGGGACATCTCGGCGGCTCGGTCGTAGGTGTGCTTGACCATGGGCAGGTCTGGAGCCTCGGCGGCGACCTTGTCGTACTCGATCGCGGCGGTAGCGGCCTTCGCGTTGGATTCTGCGGCGGTGAGTTGAGCGCGCTGGGCGGCGACCTGCGCAAGGATTTCGACTTGGTCGAGCTGTGCAAGCTGCTGTCCTTTATGGACTTGCGCATTGATATCGACGTTGAGGTTGGTGACGATGCCGGAGGCCTTGGACTTGACCTCCACCTTGGTGATGGGCTGGACCTTGCCGGTGGCGACGACGGAGCGGGCGATATCGCCCTTCTCGGCTTTGGCGAGTTGGGAAGGATCAATCTTGCCGGGGCCACTGGTGGCGGCGTAGACAACTCCGCCGACGACCGCGAGGAGCAGGACGGCAAGTCCAATCCAGAGATAGAGATTGCGCTTTTTACGCTGCGTGGCCACTGCGAGTTCCTCCTGGAGTGCGGATGCGCTTTCGGATAAGTGTACGCAGCAAGATGGTGGATGGTTCCATAAAAAAGCTTGGCGAACAGGGGTAAGTCAACGCTTAGGAGTATTTGCGCAGAACGCCGAGAACCTTTCCCTGGATGTTGACGTTGGCGGCGGGGGCAAAGATGGGAGCCATGTCTTTGTTGGAGGGTTGCAACCGGATCATGCCGCCTTCGCGGTAGAAGCGTTTCAGGGTGGCGTCGGCCCCATCGATGAGCGCGACGATGATCTCGCCTTCGCGAGCGGTATTGGTTCGTTCCACCAAGACGTAGTCACCATTAACAATATGCTCATCTCGCATGGAATCACCACGAACTTCTAATGCAAATACCTCCCGGTTGCCGATAATGTCACCGAGCGAGATGGTTTCAGCCGTTTCAATCGCTTCAACGGGCCGTCCCGCTGCAATCCGGCCCAGGAGCGGAAGACGATCATAACCGCGCTTGGCCGAGCGATTGGGCAATACATCGATCGACCGGCTTCGATTGTGGGCCCGCTGGAGAAGACCTTTGTTTTGTAGGTTGGTGATGTGTTTATGCACGGTAGCAAGAGAGCTGAGACCGAGCCCGCCGGCAATCTCTTCGTAGGAAGGCGAGTAGCCGTTCTTCTGAGTAAAGCTGGAGAGAAAGTCGATGACTTCTTTTTGCCGCCGCGTAATTGCCATGTGGCGATTGTAGCGAAGATAAAGCGAAGTGCAAATGTTTTATTGATAGGCGTGTACAAAGAGTTGCCGGGATGTGAAGTGCAGGTATGCAGATTTCCTGTTTTGGCATTCTGCACATTGGAAAAACCGCTCTTTGGGTTGCAGGTTCCTGTGAAAAGCAGCAAGGTAATCAAGCGACACCCGCGACAGTAACCGAGGTGAAGCGCAGATGGTGCGGAAAAGTTTGCCGTTTTGAGGAGAACACCAGATGAAGGTTTTGATTGTCGATGATGACGCTGCCTTGGGATCGTTTCTGCAAAAAGGTTTGATTGTGGAGGGACACGAAACAGAATGGGTAGGAGATGGCGAGGCGGCGCTTACGTTGTTGGAAGTGCGTGAGTACGATCTGGTGGTGCTCGACCTTAGCTTGCCGCGCAAGGATGGGGTTGAGGTACTGGTGGAGCTACGGGCGAAGAGCCAGCACACCGCGGTGCTGGTGCTGACAGGACGCAGCGACCTGAACGAAAAGGTGAAGTGCTTCAACCTGGGGGCGGACGATTGTCTTTTGAAGCCGTTTAGCTTTCACGAATTGCGAGCGCGGTGTAAGGCGCTTCTGCGGCGACGGGAGCAGTTTGCCGATCCGGTTCTGCGGCATGGGGCGATCGAACTGAACCGGATGACCCATAAAGTGACGCGCGATGGACAAGCGGTCGACCTGACGGGCAAGGAGTTTTCCCTGTTGGAGTTTCTGCTGGCGCGGCGCGGGCAGTGCTGCTCGCGGACGGAGCTGCTGCGCGAGGTGTGGCAGATGGTGCCGGACGCCGGAACGAATGTGGTGGACGTATATGTCAATTACCTGCGAAAGAAGCTGGCTCCGGCGGGGCAGACCGGGGCAGTGGTCGATACGGTCATTGAAACCATTCGCGGAGCGGGATACGTAATCGGAGGCGCGGCCATGAAGAAGCCGGTGCGCTCCGCGGAAATGTATACGCCGCTCTCGCGGATTGTGGAGGCTCGATGAGCTCCGCGCCGGATGAAGCGGACTCCGGTGAGTTGTTGACCCAGCTGGCGCATAGTCTCCATGAGATTTGCCAACCGCTCACGGCATTGCAGTGCCGCTTGGAGATTGAGCAGATGGAGCGTGACGGAGCTGAGAGAAAGGATCCCAAGCGCACCGAGCGCACCCTGGCGGATTGTTTGCGGGAGTGCGAGCGGCTAAACACACGGGTGACGACAATGCGCACCTTGGTTCGCCAGGCAATGACACAGGAACGAGAGGGACATCAGTGAATCGAACATTTGCGGAACGAAGTGTACCGGCGTATGCCGCGCCGGCAATGGGCCTGAGTAAAGATGTTGCCATGGTGCGCAGTGTGATGGTGGTGAGCGCGGATGCCGGCTTGCGCGGGTTGCTGCGGCAATCATTGACCGGTCTGCGTTGGCAGGTGCGGGAGGCGATGGGCGGCGCGGACGCGCTGCACCAGATAGAGCTTTCGCGGCCGGAGGCGCTGTTGCTGGATAGCTGGCTTCCGGATCTTGAGGTGGAGGAGGTCGCGAGTCAAGTGCGGGCGCTGTACCCGGCCGTGGATTTGCTGCGCGTGGATGGAGGGG
This sequence comes from uncultured Acidobacteriaceae bacterium, assembly GCA_964246805.1. Taxonomy (GTDB): domain Bacteria; phylum Acidobacteriota; class Terriglobia; order Terriglobales; family Acidobacteriaceae; genus Edaphobacter. The sequence continues at coordinate 15,979 of CAXTRY010000026.1, read as the reverse complement.
TGGAGGCTGGTGGAACGCGGAGTCCACGGCGGCACGAATTGATGCATGCCCTGCGCGAGGTGCAGCAGGATGGACGGTTTGGATCCTCTTTGCCGGCGGATAGCTTGTCCGATGCTCCGATGATGGGCGTGATGGAGAACGCGCAGCTATCGACTGTATCGACGGACGAGCCGGGGCGACGCACTGGGACGTCCGGGTCCACCGCTATGCGGAGCGAATCACTTGCCATTGCGGAGCTGGTGGGCCGCAGCGCGCCTATGCAAGAGTTGGCGCGGATGATCCGATTGGTGGCCCCTCGCTCGGCCACGGTGCTGATCGAGGGCGAGACGGGGACGGGCAAGGAAGTGGTGGCAAAGGCGCTGCACCGGTTGAGTTCGCGGTCGTCCAAGATGTTTATGGTGCTGAATTGCGCGGCCATTCCGGAGGCGCTGCTTGAAGCCGAGCTATTCGGGCATACGCGCGGGGCGTTTACCGGGGCGGAGAAGGCGCGGATGGGGAGGATCGAAGCGGCCAATGGCGGGACTCTTTTTTTAGATGAGATTGGAGAGATGCCGCTGGCGTTGCAGGCGAAGATGCTTCGCTTTCTGGAGTGCGGCGAGCTGCAGCGCGTGGGCGACAATGAGACGATGCGCGTGGATGTGCGCGTTATCGCGGCGACCCATCAGCCTCTGGAGCAGCGGTCGGAGGAGCGGACGTTCCGGCTGGACCTCTATCACCGCCTGGCGGTATTTCCGCTGGACGTGCCGTCGCTGCGAGAGCGGGCGGAAGATATTCCGCTGCTGGTGGAGCATTTTCTGGAACGGCTGGGCCAGGAGATGCCGCGGAAGCGTATCTCAACCGAGGCGATGGCGAAGCTGGTGGAATATCGCTGGCCGGGCAATGTGCGCGAGCTGATGCACGTGCTTGAGCGCGGAGCGATCCTGTCGGGCGATCAACCGGAGATTGGGGTAGGGGAGATACGATTGCGGAAAGGGCGGCGCGAGGCGGTATCCATTTAGGCTTTGTAGAATGACAATCGCCTTGGAACGGCCAGCGACTCCTCGCTTCGATACGATCGATCTGCTGCGAGGATTCTCGATTCTGAATGTCGTGCTGCTGCATTCAAGCCTTTGGCTGTCTTTTTCTGGTTATGAGGTGGGGCGGAGTTTTCCTCGCTGGCTGCAATTTATTATCTTCAGCGGCGGCGGTAGCGGAGTGTCGGCATTCTTTGCGATCTCTGGATTTCTAATTACGCTTATTTCTTTAAGGCGTTTCGGTTCATTGGGAGGAATACGGCTACGAAATTTCTACAGGATGCGGTTCGCCCGGATTGCTCCCATGCTTGGACTGCTGCTGGCCGTCCTGAGTGTGCTCCACCTGGCGAACTTTTCAGATTTTCGCATTAGGCCATCGGTCTCGACGCTTCCCCAAGCTCTGTTTGCGGCGGTCACGTTTCAATTGAACTGGTTTGAGGCCGTTCGCGGCTGGCTCCCCGCCAACTGGACCGTTTTGTGGTCCTTATCTGTTGAGGAGATGTTCTATCTCTTCTTCCCCCTGCTTTGCATCGTCTGCTTGAGGAGGCGCTGGAGCCGGCCTTTATTCGTGGGCGTATTGTTTGGCCTAGTCTTGTTCGGGCCGTTTGCCCGTTCGCCCTGGTATAGCAAGAACGAGATCTGGGCCTATCAGTCCTATCTCGGCAATATGGATAACGTGGCGCTCGGATGCCTGACCGCCCTGTTGACGGAACGACTCTGCGGGAATGTTCGATTTGTGCGCTCTCGCTGGCCTTTCGTGCTTCAACTTGCGGGCGTGGTCCTTGCGCTATTTGTCGTATGCGAGTGGCCGAAGACCGTTTTCGGCTTCCGCATCCTTCGGGTACTGGCGCGAAGTGCAACCGACACCACGGTGCTTGGGGTTGGCGTCTGCCTTGTGATGCTTGGAAGCGTGCTGCGCCGGAAGCGGGGAAGTCGCTTGACCCTACCCATCCGGTGGCTGGGACGTTATAGCTATGAAGTTTATTTGACGCATGAGTTTGTGGTGATTGGCGTACTCTCCTTGTTTCTGCGGACGCGCCGCGAACCGATTGCATTGTGGATCATAGCGGCGACGGCTTTGTCGGCTGGCCTTGGCTATCTGCTGGCGCGTTTTATCTCGGAGCCGCTGAACCGCAGGCTTCGCGACAGAACGGCTTTTTGACACGCTGAAGATGCCTGCGTACCGTTTGATTGCGGTGAGTTGGCTAATCCCGCTCATGAGGTCCTATGGAACGGCGTGGATTTCTGCAGGGTGCTGCGGCGATAGGTGCGGCGAGGATGATACCCGGGTGGATGGGCTGGGGTGAAGAGCCTGTGGCGGTCCATACGGTGCTACTCGTGACGAAATGCCATCTGGATGTGGGGTTTACCGAGACGCAGGCCAAGGTAATGCGGCGGTACTTCGACGTGTATTATCCAGCGGCGATTAAGGTGGCTGCGGGACTACGCGAGGCGGGCGGTGACCGGTACACGTGGACGACGGGATCGTGGCTGCTCTATGAGTATCTTGAGCAGGCGACGGCGGCCCAGCGGCGATCGATGGAAGAAGCTATTGTGGCGGGAGACATTACCTGGCACGCGCTCCCGTTCTCCTGGCAGACGGAGATGCTGGACCGGTCGATGGTGCGGGGTGGGCTGGGGTTCTCGCGGGAGCTCGACCGGCGGTTTGGACGAAAGACCATCGGCGCGAAGATGACGGACGTGCCGGGGCATTCTCGCGGAATCGTGGGGCCGCTGCATGAGGCGGGAGTTCGACTGCTGGACATCGGCATCAACGCGGCGAGTACACCGCCGGAGGTGCCGGAGCTCTTCTTATGGGAGGATGCCGGCGGGGCTTCGCTGGCGATGATGTATCACCGGGCGGATTACGGCGGCGTGGTCGAGGTACCGGGGACGGGCGTGGCGGTGGATGTGGAGGTGCGGAACGATAACAATGGGCCGCACACGCCGGAGGAGATCGCGGCGATCTATGCGAAGCTGCGGGCGCGGTATCCGGGCACGGCGGTACGGGCGTCGAACCTGAACGAAGTGGCGGCGGCGGTGGACCGTGTTCGCGACCGACTGCCGGTGGTGACGGCGGAGATTGGCGACACCTGGATCTATGGGTGCGCGAGCGATCCGGGAAAGGTGGCGCGATTTCGCGAGATGATGCGGCTGCGAAAGGAATGGATTGGGCGTAAGACGTTTGCGGTGGGGGATGCGACCGATCGGGCTATGTTGCGGCGGCTGCTGTTGGCGGCCGAGCATACGTGGGGGACGGACACAAAGGCGTATGTGGACTACACCCACTATCGTCCAGGCGATCTGCGCGCGGTGCTGGGAACGGGTGGCTACGCGGTGATGGAGGAGAGTTGGCGGGAGAAGCGAGACGATGTGGCGGAGGGGGTGGCGGGATTGCCTGGCTCGCTAAGAGATGAAGCGACGGCGCGATTGGAGAGATTGCACGTGGCGCGGCCCACGGTTGAGGGAATGGCGACGCATGATGTGACGGCACCGGTGGAGGGGAGACACTTTACGGTGCGCTTCGATCCGGGCACGGGGGCGATTGTCGGATTGCGGCATCGGGCAAGCGGACGGGAGTTCGCTTCCATGGGACATCCTCTGGGGCTGTTTACTTACCAGACGCTCTCGGGTGCGGACTATGTGGCGTATCGCAAGCAGTATGTGAAGAGCGAGGAGGACTGGGCTCCGCGCGACTTCGGCAAGCCGGGCGTGGAGCGATTTGGCGCGGAGGCACGGGAGTGGCATCCGAAGGTGGTGGGGTGCTGGGCGGCTGGAGAGCGCGTGGTTCTCGAGTTGGCGATCGACGACGCGGCAGCCATGGCGAGTGGCAACGTGGCGTGGCCGGAGCGTATTTTCGTGGAACTGTTGCCGCCAGTAAACGCGGCGCGTCTAGAGATGCGAGTAGTGACGCTCGGCAAGAGCGCGAGCCGAATGCCTGAAGCGATGTGGCTTACGTTCGCTCCCGCTTCGCCCGGCACGTGGAGCGTAGAGAAGGTGGATGAGGCCGTCAACCCGCTCGATGTAGTGCGTGGCGGCGGACGGTCGATGCACGCGGTATCGGGGGCGGTACGAGGTGGAGGTCTCGCGATCCATTCGCTCGATGCGCCGGTGGTGGCAATGGGCGAACGGTCGCCGCTGAACTTTACTTTAGAGCAGCCAAACCTGTCGAAGGGCGTTCACTTCGCCTTGTTCAACAATGCCTGGGGAACGAACTATCCGCAGTGGGCGAGCGGGGATTGGGCGTTTCGCTTTACGCTGACGGTATAGAAATCAAGCGGCCGCGAGCGGAAAAGTTATGCCGGTAAGACGCTCGGATTCTTCCCACAGCCGATGGGCGACGGTGGTGTCTTGGGCGGCCTTCGCGATGGGGACGGCTGTGGGATGACCGTTCATCTCGAACATCCGGTCGGGGCCGTAATAGCCGCCCGGTGTCGCCTCCGGCGCGACGGCCGCGTAGAGAGTTGGAAGTGCGCCGTGGGCCGCGTCCTGTGAGAGGAGGGGCTTCATGAGCCACATAGCCAACTTCAAACCGAAGCTGAGATGGTCCGCCTGGAGGTTGGTGACGGCATACCCGGGATGTGCGGCGACCGAGAGAACGGGCGATTTGGCAGCGGTGAGGCGGCGCTGGAGTTCGCGAGAGAAGATCAGGTCGGCGAGCTTGGATTGAGCATAGGCTTGGCTCATGGCGCTGTAGCTACGTTCGCTCTGGAGGTTATTAAAATCGATCTTGCCCACTTTGCTCGCGGTACTGGAGACGGTGACGACACGGGAGCCGGGTACAGGTTTGATCGATGGGAAGAGCAGCGCGGTAAGGGCGAAGGGACCGAGATAGTTGGTGGCGAACTGCCGTTCGAACCCATCCGGGGTGAGCTCACGGGTAGGCAGGGCCATGACGCCGGCGTTGTTGATGAGGAGATCGAGAGAGGCGAAGCGCGCACGGATGCGGGCGGCGAAAGCGTGGATGGAAGCTTGGCTGGCGAGGTCCAGGACTTCGGAATGCAGGAGGGCGGCGGGCACCTCGGCGTGGATACGGTCGATGGCGGATTGCGCTTTGGCCTGTGTGCGAGCGGGCAGGATAACCTCCGCGCCTTGCCGTGCGAGTTCAAGCGCGGTGTAGAAGCCGATGCCGCTATTACCGCCGGTAACGAGAACGCGGCGGCCTTGCTGTGAGGGGAGGGTACTGGCAATCCATGGAGCGATGCGGTTTGACATAGCAGTAGTATGCAGCGCTAAGTATAAGATTGCAATAAGGCACCTATTTAGCGTGTACTTACCTTGAGGTAACGATTGAGCAGCGATGGGGATGTTTGGAAGCGGGCCACCGCGATTTGCGATGCGCTTAGTCCGACACAAGACGAGTTGACGCGAGAGATTGTGTCGCGATGCTCCGACACGTGGTCTCTATGGACGATGGCCGTGTTGGGAGAGGCTGCGGGACCGATGCGATTTTCACGGGTGATGGAGCAGGTGGAAGGCATCAGCCAGAAGTCCTTGACGAAGACGCTGCGCGCATTGGAGCGAGACGGTTTGGTGACACGTGAGGTATTCGCGGAGGTACCCCCAAGGGTGGAGTACACGATTACCTCGATCGGACTGGAGATGCTGAAGCATGTGGAGCCGCTCTGGATGTGGGTCGCGCAGAGTGTCGGCCGATTTGAGCGGGCGCGCGCGGAGTATGACGGACGAGGTTAGTAAAAAATGCCGGAGGGACAGAGTATCCGCTCCGGCTGCGCAAACTTGGGTTAGGCGGCTAGGCGACGGCGCGACGGGTGCCTGATGCGGACTGGCGGTTGAGGTTCACGGAGACGATCTTGCTGACGCCGGGCTCCTGCATGGTGACACCGTAGATCACGTCGGCCTGCTGCATGGTGCGTTTGCTATGGGTGATGACGACGAATTGGGTGGTGACGGACATATCGGCGATGAGCTTGGCGAAACGACCTACGTTGGTCTCGTCGAGCGGCGCGTCGACCTCGTCGAGGACGCAGAAGGGCGCGGGCTGGAATTGAAAGATGCCGACGAGGAGCGACAGGGCGGTCAGGGCCTTCTCGCCGCCGGAGAGGAGGAGAATGTTCTGGAGTTTTTTGCCGGGGGGCGAGGCGAGGATGTCGATGCCCGATTCGGCTAAGTTCTCGGCGTCGGTGAGGGACATGGAAGCCTGGCCCCCGCCGAAGAGCTTGGTGAAGGCGACGGAGAAGTTGGCGTTGATGATCTTGAAGGCCTCGTCGAACTTGACGCGTGAGACATCATCGATCTCCTTGATGGAGGCGCTGGTGTTTTCGATGGAGTCGAGGAGGTCCTGGCGCTGCGTTTCAAGGAAAGAATGGCGGACGGCGGTTTCGGTGTACTCTTCGAGGGCCATCATGTTGACCGGTCCCATGGCTTCGAGCTTGGTATTTAAGGTGCGTGACTCAGCCTCTTCAAAGGCGAGGAGATCGCCTTCAATGCGGGCGATGGTCATGTCGTCGCGGAGTCTGGCGGCGGGAAGGCCGAGGTCGTTGGCGCAGGTTTGTTCGAGGTGTTCGATATCGGAGGCTAGGCGGGCGGCTTTAGCGCTAAGGGCCGATCGCCGATCCCGAAGCCCGTCCGTCTCGTGGCGGAGGGCGCGGAGGCGGGCGTCGAGGCCGGCCATTTCGTCGCGGAGGGTAGCGGCCTCGATGGTGAAGCGGGCGGCTGCGGCGACGGCTGCGGCGCGCGACGCGGCCAGGGCTGCGTGCTGGGTGGTGAGTCCGGTGGTCTCTTCCTCACGGCGCAGCTTTTCAGCGGCTGCGGCGGCTAACTGCGCATCGAGCTGGGCGATGCGACCGGTTTGCGTGGCGATGAGACGGGTGGTCCGGTCGAGATGAGCGGCGGCGTTGCGACGGCGTTCTTCCAGTCCAGCGAGGGCCGCGGCCGCTTGTGACGCCGCGTGCTGAAGCTCTTCGCGCCGGCGGCGGAGCGACTCGAGCTGCTGCTGGAGGTCGGCGAGGGTAAGCTCGGCGGCGGTACGCTGGGACTCGAAGGCGGCGGCTTCAGACTGGCGGCGGGCGATAAGGTCTTCTTTTTGCTTGCGTGCGTCGTCGTTGCGGGCAAGCGCGAGCTGCCAGTCTTGCAGGCGGCGGTCGAGGCGAGCGACCTCCGATTCGATCTGGCGCAGGGCCGCTCCGGAGTTGGCGGATTCGCGTTCGAGGTCGCGACGTTCCTGCGAGTGGCCGTCGAGGTCTTTACTGATCTGGGCGATATGGTGGTTGAGGTTGGCGGTAGCTTGGTCGGTCTCCGTCAGCTGGCGCTCGGCCGTGTCTACCTTGGCTTGGACATCGTGGAGTTCGCGCTTGAGGGCGAGAGGACCTTGCGCGCTGGGCCGGCCTCCGGTAACGGTGAAGTGGTGGAAGGTCTCGCCGGTGGGCGTGAGAAAGAAGGCCTCGGGGAACTGTTGGGCGAGGCTACGGGCGGTGCCGGCATCGGGGGTGAGAAAGCCATCGCGGAGTTTGGGGATGGAATCGAGGGAGATGCCGGGCTTGAGGGCGATGGTATCGCGGAGGGGGATGGCACCTTCGATGAAGAGCGCGGGCGCTTCCACCAACGTCTCGGAACCGAGGTGTGGGGTGCCCGCTTCTGTGGCTACCAAGAAGGTGGCGCGGCCCGCTACTTCTTTTTGGAGAAGGTGGATATGATCCTCGGCGGCGGGCCAGGACGGGACGACGACGATGTTGAGCTCGTCGCGGAGGTACTCATCGATAAGAGCTTCGTGCTGGCTTGAGACTTCAAGGAAGTCGGCGAGGGTGCCGAGGGGGACCATGGTGTGGGGAGCGCGCTTCTGTGCGGACACAGAGGCGCGGAAAAGGTTGCGGACGGTGTCGGTGGAGTAGGAGTGCTCGCGGATGAGGGCTTCGAGGGAGTTGCGGCGACCGGTGAGGGTGGCGCGCTCGCCGCGAAGCTGGTCGCCCTTACGTCGGGAGGCGGCTTCGTCGTTGCGGGCGGTAGCGAGCTGGTCGCGGAGGCTGACGATGCCGATTTCGAGGGATTTCAGCCGGCCTGTCACGTCGTCGAAGGAGAGCTTGACCTGGCCGCGCTGGAGGCCGAGCGTCTCGAGTTCGGAATGGGCGATGCTGGACTCGCGAGTGAGGCGGGCGGCTTCGGAGGTGAGGGCGGCAAGGGCTGCTGCTGCTTGGGTCTCTTCGTTGCGGGCCTGGGCGGCGCGCTCCATGAGCTGCATGGTGTTGCGGCGGTTCTGCTCGGCGGCTTGCTCGGCCTGGGCGACGGCGCGGACGGCGGCCTGGGCCTCGACTTGCTGATGCTGGGCGTGGTCGCGGGAGGCGGCAGACTCGGCATTGGCCGTCTCGGCAAAACCTTTATGGGTTTCAAGTTCGCCGGAGAGGACGGATAGCTGGGTCCGGGCCTGCTCTAGATCGTCATCGCCTTGTGCGAGGCGGGCGGTGAGATCGAGAACGCGGTCGGCGTTGGCGGCGGCGCGGGCGGCGATGCGCTCAAGCTCGACGGCGGACTGGTTGGCGGCGGTGTTGGCCTCGCGTATCCGGCCGTCGAGAGTATAGCCGTTACGCACACCTTCGGTGTGGGCCGTGTCCATGGTGTCGACCCTAATGGCTTGGGCGTCGATCTGCGAGGTGAGGGCGGCGGTCTGAGCGGAGGTGGCGGCGTGGTCGGCGTCGAATTGGTTGAGACGACTGGCGAGGACGACACTGAGACGGGTCTTCAACTCATCGCGAATAGCCGCGTAGCGTTCAGCCTTAGCGGCCTGGCGCTTGAGGGTGCCCATCTGTTTGGTGACCTCTTCGAAGATATCATCGACGCGGGAGAGATTTTGACGGGCGGATTCGAGCCGGAGCTCGGCGAGACGCTTTTTAGTTTTGAAGCGGGTGATGCCGGCGGCCTCTTCAATGATGGCGCGGCGGTCGAGGGGCTTCGACGAGAGGAGCTGGCCGATGCGCTCCTGACCGATGATGGCGTAGGACTCGCCGCCGAGGCCGGTACCCATGAAGATGTCTTGGATATCGCGGAGGCGGCAGATTTTGCCATTGAGCAGGTACTCGGAGTCGCCGGTGCGGAAAAGGCGGCGAGTGACGGTGAGCTCTCCGGCGCGGATGGGGGCGCGGCCGAATTTACGGCGTCGGATTTTAAGGACGACGCTGGTGTCGGGATCCTCGGGAACGTCGGCTTGCGCTTCGCCGTCGATCACCGTGCCGGGCTGAGCCTCGGCGACAGCCTCCTCGGTCTCTTCGGCGCGCTGCCGGCGGAGGGCGGCCTCGTCCCAGTCGCCATTGCGATCGATGCTGACCACGCTTGAAAGGTCTTCGTCAGGCTGCGCGCCGGCGGAGTCGTAAACCTCCGGATCGACAAGCGTAAGCGAGACCTCCGCCATGCCGGTCGGTTTGCGGTTCCGTGTGCCGGCGAAGATGACATCTTCCATCTTGATACCGCGGAGGGATTTGGCGGATTGCTCCCCGAGGACCCAGGTGATGGCGTCGGAGATGTTGGACTTGCCGCAGCCATTGGGACCTACGATCGCGGCGATACCCATTCCCGCGAGTGCTACTTCCGTGCGATCGCAGAAAGATTTGAAACCGAGGATTTGTATTTTCTTGAGTTGGAGCAACGGATTACCTCGAGGCGGATGCCCTTAGCGTATACATCCAGTCTACGGGGCAAGCTGCGATCGATCAACGAAGCGAACCCTCTCTATTGTGGATAAGAACGGCATAACCCTATCAATGGGGGTGCCGTGTATTTAGTCAAGAAAGCATCCCGGCAATATCCTGACGGTGGAGTTCAAAATCAGGGGTAACCAGCCGCGTCCCGACACGGATGTCGGACTACACTTTGCATCCCGCTGACGCGGGCGAGTTTGCGTTGTGACGAGTCGCTCTTATAATTCGTTACATCCGTCAGCACCCGGTGTACCGCAGGCACTGTTTCCCGCTTGCCGAGTGTAGGGCATGATGAGTTAGGCTGTGAATGACCCCGGAGAACCGGCGGCTATGATTTTAAGAGGTTTGGAGGAGCGTGGCATGAAGAAGGTAGTGGTTGCATCTCTCCTGGCGGCGGCGAGTTTGGTACCGGCCGCGCACGTTCTTTTCGCGGCACCCATCGGCAATCCGTTTGTCCTGCAGACGGCACCGGTGCAGGCTCCGGCCGCTGGGAGTGGGGTGCAGATGTCCCCGGCGGAGTACAAGGTCTACAACGACGCAATCAGCCAGACAACGCCGCAGGCGAAAGCCCCGGCGCTCGAGGCGTATCTATCCGCCTATCCGCAGTCGGCGGTAAAGACCGATACGCTACAGCAACTGATGCTGGCGTATAGCGGCTTCGATCCGGCAAAGACACTGGACGCAGCGGACCGCTTGCTTGCGGCTGACCCGAACAATCTGCGCGCGCTGACGTTTGAAGTGTATTTTCGCAAGCAGAGCGCGGACCAGCTGACCGATGCGACAGCCAAGCAAGCCGCTCTGGATAAAGCGGCGGACTACGCGACGAAGGGTCTAGCCGCGACCAAGCCCGCCGACATGAGCGATGCGGACTTCAACACGGTGAAGACAAGCGCAACGCCGATCTTCTACAGCGCGATCGGCACAGCGGCGCTGAACAAGAAGGATACCGCGACGGCGATCACAAATTTCAAGCTGGAACTGGCGTCCGTTCCCGTGGATCAGACAACCACGCCCGGGCCGATCTTGCAGGATACGTTCTTTCTCGGGAACGCTTATCTGCAATCGACACCGCCCGATCTGCTGAATTGTACTTTCTATGTGGCGCGCTTCGTGGCGTATGCGCCGGAACCGTACAAGTCGCAGATGCTGCCCACGGCTCAGTATTGCTACAAGAAATACCATGGCAGCGCCGATGGGTACGATGCGGTGGCGGCGGTGGCGAAGGCCAACCTGAATCCGCCGGACAGCTTCGCCGGCAGCATCACTCCCGCGCCCAAGGCTTCGGACATCGCCCATCAAACGGTGACGAGCACTGCCGACCTGGCGACGCTCGCCCTTAGCGATAAGGAGTTCATCCTGCAGAACGGTACGCCGGAAGACGCCGAAAAGGTCTTTACGACTATCAAGGGCAAAGAAGTCGAGATTCCGAACGCGGTGATTGTGGCCGCGACGGACAGCTCACTTCAAGTGGCGGTCTCGGATGATGCGATGCAGGCGTCGCCGAAGGTTGCAGATTTCACCTTCAATATGAAAGAGCCGTTGAAGACCGTCCCGGCGGTTGGCGATAAGATCACGCTGACGGGAACGTATGCTTCCTACACGCAAAGCCCCTTAATGATTACCATGAGCGATGCCGCGGTAGTGTCGAAGAAAGCCCCTGTCAAGAAGACGGCGGCTCCGGTACGACGAAAGCGGTAGTTTTTAGCTGTAGCGTCGAATAGGCAGCCCGCGGGCTGCCTATTCGTTTGCCTCGGCAAGTGCTAAAAGTGCGGGTGCGGCTGGCCGTCCGAGTGCGCGGGCACCGATGGTACAGTTCCGGCCGGCGTTTTTCGCGGCGTACAGCGCAAGATCGGCTGTATGCAGCAGAGCGTTGGCTGGACTCTGCTGTGCGGCGTCACTGGCGGGGTCGTAGCTGGCCACCCCGGCGCTTACGGTCAGGAAGCCGGTTGCGCTCGAAGGATGCCGGATAGCCAGATTACGGATCGCCTCGCTGGCATAGTGGGCTACTTCCAGGGCACCCCTCTCATGGGTTTCGGGTAACAGAATGACGAATTCTTCGCCACCGTAGCGGGCGGCGAGATCCCCTTGCCGCCGCAAGGCGCTTTGAAGGGCTCGCGCCACCTCGCGCAGGCACTTATCCCCGGCGGGATGCCCGTAAGTATCGTTGTAGCGTTTGAAGTGATCGACGTCGAGCATGATAAGCGCCAATGCCTGGTGGGAGCGGCGGGCGCGCTTCGTTTCCACTTGTAAGGCATCGTCGAAGTGACGGCGATTGGCGAGACCCGTCAAGTGGTCCTCGCGCACCCGCAGGGAAAGCTGACCGGTAACTTCTTCAAGCCGCATTGTCTTGTTGCGCAGAGCTTCGTCGACAAGCGTGCGCTCGTGGATATCTTCAAGAGTGCCGTACCAGCGAACGATCGCGCCGGATGCGTCGCGACGCGGAAACGCGCGGGAACGCATCCAGCGAAAGCTGCCATCGGCGATACGCAGACGGTAGGTGTTGTCATAGGGCTGACCTGTCTTGACGGATCGCATCCAGGTCTCATAGCAGTGCGCCTGGTCTTCAGGAAGCAGATTATCGATCCATTCACGGCGGCTAGCCTCCTCCGTCGAGATGCCCAACATTCCGCGATAGCGCGGGCTGATCGACAAGGTGGCTCCATCAGCGTGGGCAGACCATGGAAGGTGGGGGTTCAACTCTACGGTAAAGCGAAGATCGTCTTCGCTCTCGCGCAGGGCGGCCTCGGTCTGCTTACGTTCCGTAATGTCGACCAATGAGATGGAAAAGCCGATAATGACGCCCTGGTCGTCGCGCATGGGTTGCGCGGTACGAAGATAAACGGAGGTTTGTGGGCGCTTACCTGTAGGGGACGCTCGTTCCACGGTAAGCTCGATCGCTATCTTGTCCTGAGCCGAAAGACTTTTCTGGAGATGGTCGATAATGCGGTCGGCAACCGCGGGCAGTGCTTCGCGCACCGTGCGGCCAAGAAAATGACAAGCCGGGAGATCGTACATCTCCGCGAAACACTCGTTGACGATGCGGTAGCGCAACTCCAGATCGACAAAGCAAAGGCCGACGGGCGCACAGTTGAAGACGCTTTCAAGGAGCTTCAACGAATTTGCGGTTAAATCAGTGTTTAAGGGCACGGCAAGGGAGGTGTCCGCGATGGAAAGCTCCGGGATGTAGTCCGCTGGGTTCATTCGCAAAAGCCTGCCGCTTAAAACGCGGCCGCTTATCAGGCTTTATCGGAGCGAACGAGGAAGTCCATGAGCCGTCCCGGTGCGAAGGCGAATGCCGACAAGGAGGCTAAAACGTAAGCGGCCTGGCCAGATCGGCGGTAAAGGATGGCTGAGCCGTTTGCGGGTCCAGCAGAAAAGCGCAGACAAGAGCTTCGCGGTCGCCACTTTCGCTCTCGTGGAGACCCACGACCACGGTGACGCTATACCAGCCGGGGCTGATGTGGATGGACCTTTCGATATTTTCAAGCGAATGATCCTCGCCGCCTTTTGGGAGATGCCCCGGCGTCCATTGCAGCAGGCGATCGGTATTCGTCAGCAGCAGCTCGCCGGTCTCCGTACCGAGCACGAATCCGACCGAGAAGAGGGTATGCGAAAGGGGCAGCGGAGCATCTTCGGTCTGTGTAGAGCGTATTGCGACGAGATAGTGAGCGGGGTCCACGCCAAGCGCGGGGACGATCGCACCCTGGCGGTAGAGTTCGTGCGGGTAGCTCTTACGGGTAAGGGTACGGAGCAGGTCGGAACCGGGCGCGCTCGGAAGAATCGCTTCCACGCGAGCCGGATCGATCAGAAACAGAGCGCCCTGCGCGGCATAGAAGTGCGTCTGCTCCCGCGGCTCGAAATACGCGGATTCACTCGGGATAGGCATGACTATTCCCCCAGCATCAGACGTTGAACATGGCTTGCGCGGCCAGTCGTGCCGTCGCATGTGATCAGGGTGGCGCACATCTTGGCGTTGCCCCGTGCAGCCTCGAATTTGCCGGGCATCCCGGTGAGAAAGCGCTGGACGACCAGCTCCGTCTCGACGCCGATTACGGAATCGTAGGGCCCGGACATCCCGACATCGGTCTGGTAGGCGGTGCCTTCGGGAAGAATGCGTTCGTCCGCCGTGGGAATGTGGGTGTGCGTGCCCAGCACGGCGGTCACGCGGCCGTCGAGATACCAGCCGAGAGCGGCTTTCTCGCTGGTCGCTTCGGCGTGAAGGTCGAGCAGGATGACCTTTGCGCCGGACTCAGCGGCGACCTGGGCGAGGAGCTCGGAGGCCTTGCGGAAGGGATCGTCGCATGACGACATAAAGACGCGGCCCTGGAGGTTGATGACGGCGTACTTCTGCCCATCTTCAAGGATGCCTTGATAGAGGCCGAAACCCGGCGTGCTGACCGCATAGTTGGCGGGACGAAGAATACGCCTGCCGCGCACGTGTGAATCCGTCGGTACGGCCATGTACTCGAAGATCTCCTTCTTATCCCAGATGTGGTTGCCGGTGGTGATGACATGTGCGCCCAGATCGAAGAGCTCCTCGGCCAAGGAGGGAGTGATCCCGAATCCGCCCGCGGCATTCTCGCCGTTGATCACCAGAAGATCGACCGCGTGAGTTTCAAGCACATGGGGCAGATGTTCGCGGACGATGCGGCGTCCGGGCGCGCCAAAGACATCGCCTACAAAGAGAATCTTCACTCGCCGATGCTAGCACGAGGCCGTTGGTGTGTTAGTTTGCTGTGCATGGCACAAAGTGGTCGTTTCGCGTTGAGTCTGCGGGTATTGGGGGTGCTTGCCGGGCGTCCAGGCGCGATGCTGACTTCGGCGGCTATCGGGGAAGAGCTCGGCGTCAGCCCGGTGATGGTGAGACGCACCTTTCTGCTGCTTCATAAGGGTGGCTGGATCGTGCAGCGCAAGGGACCGAATGGTGGAGCCCAGCTGAAGGTGTTGGCCAAACAAATCGGCCTCGGCGATCTATTCGCGGCTGCCGCGGGCAAGTGGCTGTCCGATGAAGAGGCACCCGTCGAGTCGATGCTCAAAAAGGTACGCGCGGCGGCTTTGGCGGCCATGAACGAGACGACCGTCGCGCAAGTAGCCAAACGGATGAAGAGGAGCTAGCGAGACTACCTAAAAGATACTCGGCCGCGTCGATTGAATGGAGGAGGGGTGCAAAGCAAGCCTGCCCAGGATGCCGGACCGGACTGGTCGCGCTCCGTACATAACCACGTATCGGCCTCGCCACAGCAGGACGTTACTCCTCAGTGGACGAAGGCGCTTTCGCATGTGGCCGCAACAGGGGGAAGAGGATGACGTCGCGGATGGATTTCGCCCCGGTGAGGATCATCGTCAGGCGGTCGATGCCGATGCCCTCGCCGGCAGTGGGGGGCAGGCCGTAGCCGAGGGCGCGGACGTAGTCTTCGTCCATCTGGTGGGCCTCATCGTCGCCGCGGTCGCGCTCGGCGAGCTGGGCCTCGAACCGTTTGCGCTGCTCGTCCGGGTCGTTCAGCTCGGAGAAAGCGTTGCCCACCTCGAAGCCGCCAATGTAGAACTCGAACCGCTCCACCCAGTCAGGCTCGTCGGGCTTCTGTTTGGAGAGCGGCGAGACGGCCAGGGGGAAATCGTAGATGATGTGTGGATCGATCAAATGTTCTTCGGCAAGCACCTCGAACACACCGGAGATCGAGTTGCCGAGCGATCCACCAGCTAGATGCTTATCGTGTATCTCCCGCAGAGATCGAAAACGTGTCCATTCGCTACGCTTTTCTGCGGTCATGTACTGTATTTTGCTGCCGCTCCTGACCCAACTTCCTGAAATTGAAGTGCCTGCTTCGCTCGATTCTTCAACCCACCCATCATTTGCACTAATGCCAGCAGCTTCAATTGCACGTATCAACACCCAACTGAATAAAGAGTGATCACAGAAGTCGGCTTCTATTGGAGCAGTTCCGTACTCTTTCGGCCACCATTTGCAGATAGCTTGCTTCATCGTGAGCTTGGTCCACTTACTTAGTTCGATCACATTGCCGTTAAAATTACACAGGCTAGTCCCATTTACTTCCATAGCAACGAAGCCGATAAGTTCCTCGGTCAGGTCCATCAAATCGTGATAGTTCGCATAGGCCTGGTAGAACTCAAGCATCGTGAACTCGGGGTTGTGCTTCGTGCTGACGCCCTCGTTCCGGAAGTTGCGGTTGATCTCGTACACGCGGTCAAGCCCGCCGACGACCAGCCGCTTGAGGAACAACTCCGGCGCGATACGGAGCGAAAGCGGGATGTCGAGCGCATTGTGGTGCGTCTTGAACGGGCGCGCGGCGGCCCCTC
>CAXTRY010000025.1:0-33604 GCA_964246805.1 uncultured Acidobacteriaceae bacterium | reverse complement strand
CCCATCGGCCCAGACCCCCTCTTCAGTGGCGATCTCACTCTAAAATCCAGCCGGTCCGGCATCGATGCTCCGCTTGAAATCCTCCTTTCTCCCGCCGCCCTCGCCCTTGGCGGCCGCACTCCCGCCATCCTGGACGCGCGGTTCGACTCCGGCGGCTACACCCTCCATCTCACCGGTCCAGCCTCTCCCGCCAGATTCCGCGCTCTCGCCGCCGCTCTCCCCCAATTAGGCGACGGCCTCGCGGAAGCTCTGCCTCCCGCCGAGACCCCCGAACAATCCAACGCGCTAACTTCCCGGCAGAATCCGACTCCCCAGCAGAATATAGATACCCCCTTGCGACTCGACCTGACCTCCACCCGCGCCTGGACCGGTCCTCGAACCTGGCACACCACCCCTACCGCCCCCCAGCCACGCACCCGCAAAAGGCGCTAAGCCGGTCCACCTGCAAAAAAACGTGTCAAGCCCGTTCTCATGCTCCACCCAAGCGTTCAAGTTGCATATTCCCCTCATTATGAAGTACTTATCGCCGGTGGAAATAACTGGCGACCGAATGCGATGGAGTTTCATGTGCATAGGTAGAATTAAAGAAGAGGTCGCACCTGGGTCAATCGTGTTCAAGCCCGGTCTGTAACAATGCAAGGGAACGAGTTCCGTGAAGCTGGGATGAGGGTCTATACCTAAAGTATCTGGAAACAAGACTTTAGGACTTTTGCAAATTGTTGCGGCTAGCCTCCTCGATGCAAGATTGTCGCGGGTGCACGTCCGTGAAAAGCGGCGCGTTCGTTCATTCGTTCATTCATTTGAAGATGATTGCAGTCCACAAATTGCATTTAGACCTAAACCATCTCAATACAAGACTTTAGGACTTTGTGACATTTTGCCGGCTCGCACTTGCGGATCAATCGCAAAGCGCGCATCGCGACCGCTAAAGGAACGGACAAACGGCATGCCCGTCTCGCCATTGCTCCCGGCAGGCATCGCAAGGCAAAAGAGGTCCGGACCTAAACCACTTTGATAGAAGACTTTAGGACTTTTGTAAAAGTTGATATCCACGTCTCGGGGAAGGGACTTACGAACCGGAGGGCCGGTGAACCTGTACCTGCACCGTGTGCATACCCGCCCGAACCTCCGGCACGCTGCCATCGTTCACCAACACCTCCTCCGGCACCGCCTGGAAGAGGATGCGCGTCGAGGCCGTAGCCTTCGCCGCCACCCGCAGCATGGCCGTCGCCGTCAGTTCGCCCGACCGCACCGTCACCGGCACCTCGGCCGCTGCGTCGCCCTCATTGCGTACCTCCACCGCGACCAGCCATCCCGCCGGTTTGCCCCCCACGGCGGGTAGCTCACGCGGCGTGACGCCGGCGATCGTCAGGTCCGGCAGCCCTCGGTCCCGGTACACCCAGTCGTCGAAGAACCATCGCAGATCCTTTGCCGAGGCCGCCTCCAGCAGCACCTCGAACGTCTTCGGATCGGCATCCTTCGCGCCCCGATAGCGCCGTAGCGCCTGCTTCAACGCGTCTTCTCCGGCGATCGACCGCAACATCCAAAGCACCGCCGCCGCCTTTGTCCTGTAGAAGACATCGTCGCTCGCACCAGCCTGCTCCTTCACCAGGGGAGCCAAAGCCTGCCCGCTGTTTGGAGCAACTTCAGTCTCCGCCAGCGCCAGCGCGTTAGCTCCTTGCTGAATTGTGTTCACCGCCGCCTGCCGCCCCTTCGTCTGCTCAAGCCAAAGCAGCGACATCAGCTGCGGCACCCCCTGGTCGAGCCACGCCCGCTCCGACCGGAACCATACATGGGCCAGGCTCTGCACCAGCGAAGGCGCAAGCTCCGCCGGGGATGCCGCCCGCATCGGCAGCACCAGAAACGCGTCGTCCTCAAACGGCTGCCCGGCATGGTCGATCACCTGAAGCTGCGTCTCGGGAGCCGTTCCCAGCCACTCCGTCAACAACGGCCTTACCAGCTCCGCCGCCGCCGCATATGCTGGTACAGCATCGTAGCGGTCCGTTACCGCCGCAATCAGCGTGTCATCCGTCACGGTCGGCGCGCGATCGGTCACAAACAGGCTCGGCGACCGGAACCCCAGCGTCGCGGTTTCGAACTCGACCGTCGCCACGCCGGGCGACTCGGCCACCGGCACGTCCTTGTTCTCGCTGACGCCCACCAAGGGTTCGCGCCGTCCGCAAAAGATGGCAGCGTCCGGCGGATCGCCCACATACTCCACCGAGAGCCGCAGCCGGATCGTCGCTCCAGCCTGCCGCAACCGTCCCCGTCCCACCGCCTGAAAGAGCTTGGCTCCGTCGCCCAAAAACACCGGCTCGGCCGCCACCGGATACCAAAGCACGTCGCCGAAGCCGCGCAGCGCCGTCAGCTCCGGCGTGACCGCGTCCCAGTCGGCCCGTCCAGCCTCCGTGAGTGGCGCGCCGATCCGCTCCAGCCGCTCAGCCGACGCATGGACCTCACCGGTGTAGAAGGCCGTCATCTCCACGCTTCCGCCCGGCGCAACCGGCTTCCCCAGCGTCACGATTGCCTCCGAGGCCCGCCCCGTATGGTCGGCGTCCGTGTCGATCTCATGCTGCCCGAAGCTCGCCACCCCATCCCCCGCGACCGACTCCCAGTGCAGTGACGACGACACCTGCAGCGGCACATAGCGCTGCGTCGCGGCACTGTCGTTTCGCACTGTAAACCGCGCTCGCACCGTCACCTCCGCTCGCGCCGGAGCCAGATGGACGTCAAGATCGTAAGCGGTAAAGGTCCACGCCTCCCGCTCCGTGGCCGTCACCTCCGGAACGGCAACTGCCCGAGCCTTCGCCGCGACCGGCGGGCCGTTATCAGTCGAGAAGACCACCGTTCCGGCGGGCGGAGTAGGAGGAACTTCCTGCCCCCTCGTCATCGACGCCCCAAGTACCACAAGGGCCAGCAGCCTCAAGAGCCCAGCCCCTTCCGCTTCTTCGGCATCGCAGCCGCAACCGGCGCGACGACCGGCTGACGCCGCTGCCGCATTGCCTCATACATCACCACCGCGCCCGCGACCGACACATTCAACGACGACACCATGCCCGCCATCGGGATTCGGAGCAGATGGTCGCAGGTCTTCTTCACTAGGTCGTGCAGGCCGGCCCCCTCACGTCCCAGCACCAGCACGCAATCCGTCTTATAGTCGAAGTCCGTGTAATCCGGGCTGCCCCGCTCATCGAGGCCGAGCACCCACACATTGCGTGCCTTGAGCTGCTCCAGCGACCGCACCAGGTTCGTCACCCGCGCGATCCGCACATGCTCCGACGCTCCCGCCGAGGTCTTCGCCACCGTGCCCGTGACCGGAGCCGAACGCCGCTCCGGCAGGATCACTCCATCCACCCCCGCACCCTCAGCCGTCCGCAGCAGCGCGCCCAGGTTGTGCGGGTCTTCCACCCCATCCAGCGCCAGAAAGAAGCGGAAGCCGTCCTTCTCGCCCGCCAGCAGATCTTCAATGGCCAGGAATTTTCGTTCCCGCACCACCGCCAGCACCCCCTGGTGCATCTCCGTCTTCGCCAACTTGGTCAGCGTCTCGCGCGACTCCTGCGTCACGCGAATCCCCGCGCCCCGGCATAACTCGACCACTCGCTCCAGCTTTTCATCCCGCCGGTCCCGCGCCATGCTCACATGGTCGAGTGTTCGCGCCCCAGACCGAATCGCCTCCTCCACCGGGTGGAGACCGTACAGAACTTCCATCGGTTTAGTTTACTTTGAGCTTAGGGGAAGAGCCGCATCCTCGACCAGCCCTCGCCCTCGCGCGTAAAGACGACCCGATTGTGCAGTCTGTCCGCGCCATCCTCCCAAAACTCGATATGCTCGGGAGCCACCACAAAACCGCGCCAGTAATCCGGCAGCGGTACCTCGTCCGCATACCGCTCGGCGACCTCTTTAGCGCGCGCCTCCAACTCTTCCCGGCTCGCCAAGGGACGGCTCTGCTGCGAAGCGACCGCGCCAATCTGGCTGCGGCGCGACCGGCTATGGAAGTATTCCGTCGCATCCTTGACCGAAAGCTCCGTTACCTGGCCCTCGATCCGAATCTGCCGCCGCTTGGACTTCCAGTGAAAGAGCAGGGCTGCCTGGGGATTCTCCAGCAGTTCCCGTCCTTTTTGACTCTCAATATTGGTATAAAAAGCGAATCCTCTGTCGTCCAGCCGCTTCATCAACACCATGCGGACGGACGGGAAACCGCCGGCCGTCGAGGTCGCGAGCGCCATGGCGTTCGGATCGTTCGGTTCCGTTGTCGAGGCTTCATCGAACCAGCGCCGAAACAGCGCGATCGGATCGTCAACCACTTCCGGTTCAAAAGGTGCGGTGCTTACGGAACTCATCGAAACACCTCCAGAGATCCATACGGCTCTGTCTCAACCATACCCGCGCCGCGCCTCTACTCCTCCCGCGCATCGGACTCGTCGTATGCTTTGCGCGAAGATTTTCGATGCCGTGGAAGAAAGCCGTCCTTGCTGTGTTTCACTCCCCGTAAACAAGCGGATGTTGCGAGTGGAGGTTTTGCGGTATTTCAATGAGCAGTTTCAAGGATGAGAAAACGATTGCTGAATGCAAGTTATAATTTGGCGTCAACCCGGGAGCTTCTCCATGCGCAGCCGAAATCCTCTTTGCTCAGTTCCATTCCAGCCCATTGTCGCAACCCTTTACCTTATGGCTGCGATGTATTTGCTCCCATCAGGAGCTCTCGCGCAACTGACGGAATCGCCGTCGGGCAGCAATCCACTCATACACATCAGCGTCTCGCGGCCGGCGCATCCAACGCTTATCCCGGAGACCCTCTTCGGCAGCTTTCTTGAACCGATCGGTCACTCCACCTATGGTGGCCTGTGGGCGGATGTCGTCGAGAACCCGTCTTTTGAAGAAGGCCTTTGGTCCGCCCGCAACATGGAAGACATGGTGAAGCAACGGCCGGAACTGCGTCGCGCCTCCGAACTCGGATTGCCGCTACCCTGGGAACCGCTCGACTCCGCCCAGGGCAATCGCTACGCGCCGGTCCGCGGAGACGCGGCCAACTCGTCGCAATCGATCCTCATCATGTCCCTACCTGGGAAAGAAGTCGGCGTTCTGGAGCGGGTTTACTTGCCGGTCCATCGCGTACTCACCTATAAGGGAAGCCTCTGGATCAAGCATGTTCGGGGAGGCTCGAGCATCGCCGTCTCGCTCCGCCGCCACGCCCATCCCGACCAGACGTTCGACTCCGCGACCATCGACGCAGCCTCCGGCACCTGGACAAAGTACAGCTTCAGCCTGACGCTGAAGCCGGGTCAGATTGCGCCGCTCGAACCATGCGATCTCGTCATCTCACTCTCAGACGATGCACGGGCGATGGTCGACAACATCACCCTCAACCCCGCCGACGCGGTAGACGGCATGGACCCGGATGTCGTTGCGCTCGCGCGCGATCTCCACACGCCGATCGTCCGGTTCGGCGGCAACTTTACCTCCGCCTATAGTTGGCGCGATGGCATCGGCCCAGCGGATAAGCGCATTTCAAAGGTGAATCTTTCGTGGGGAATCCCGGAGTACAACACCTTCGGCACGGATGAGTTCCTGCGCTTCTGCAAGCTGATCCATACCGAGCCGCAGATCGCCCTCAACCTGGGGACCGGAACGCCACAAGATGCGGCCGATTGGGTCCGCTACGTCGATGACCACTGGGACGATCGCAAGGGAGGCAATCTCTGGGAGCTTGGCAATGAGCTTTGGGGCGACTTCCAGGTCGGCTATCCGAGCCAGCAGCGTATCGCCGCCGTTACGTTATCCACCAGCCAAGCCGTCCATGGTGTCGACCCGAGCGCGCACCTGATCGCTACCGGTGGCGATGAAGACTTCTTTCACGATTGGAACGCTCAACAACTCTCTAATCCGCCAGGCACCTTCGATTATTTGTCGACTCACTTCGTCGTCAGCGATTCGGTCCAGCTGCCTCACGCGTCGAACGACTTCCGCTCCATGGCGGCGCTTGCATTACCGTGGGGTTTGGCCGGCAGGATGCACGCGATTCAGCAACAGGCCGCGGCTACGCAACCGAATGTAAAGGTCGCATTTACCGAGTGGCTCATGATCTCCAACGGCCGGGTTGGACCAAGCTTTACGAATATGGGGGGAGCGCTGTTCGCCGGGGGCTTCCTCAACATGGTTATTCAGAACGCGGATGTAGTTTCGATCTCCGACATGACAGGTATCCTGGAGTTCGGCGGCATCTGGAAGAAGCGCTCGCAGGTCTATGCGGCCCCCGCCTATTGGGTGCTCCGCGAGTACGCTACCGCCGAACCGCATAACTTGCTAACTGTTACGAATGACACCCCGACTTACTCCATCGCGCACGGCATCAACCGTCTGCCGGAGATTGCCAATGTCCCCTATCTCGATGTGGTGGCGGCAACCTCAAAGGATGGCTCCAAGCTCATCCTGCTATGCGTCAACCGGCATCTCACGCGGAGCGAAACTACGGAGATCGATCTTTCCGCTTTCCCTATCCGCACATCGCAGGCCAGGATTGCAACGATTACCTCGGATTCCATTCTGGACGAGAACGATGAGGAGAACCCCAACAGTATCATTCCGATCGCAAAGAACGAACCCGTACAACGCACGTTTCGGCATAGCTTCCCTAAGGCCAGCGTTACCGTAATCGAATTTCCGCTTGATAATAGGCTGTTATACATCCTGAATTAGCCAAACTCAGGGAGCGGTCGCTGGTACATGGTCATTGCCCAACTTTCGCCAGTCCGGAACTGTGTCGGCGGCTGGCTTGCCACTTCCAAGGCGCAAGCTGTTATAACTGGCGATCGCTTGTTGCGCCTCGTCCATGCGGTGCAGCTTACGATACACGCGCCCCAGTTCGTAGTAGGCCCGTTTGGCGATCTCCTGATTGGAGCTTACCGCGGCCTTTTGCAGCCATACAACCGCATCCTCATCTTTATTCATGCTTACGAGCCCACGCCCAAGGTAATACTCGGCCACGGGAGAGCCTAAATAAGTCGCCGTCATTTTCAAGAGCAGGCTTACGCCCGCGGAGCTATCGCCATTTTCTATCTTGATCGATCCAAGGTTGTACATGGCGATCGGGTTCGCCGGTCCTAGCTCCAGGCCACGCTTATACGCGGTCTCCGCGGGTTCCATCTGGTTGATGCTACGGTGTTCATCGCCAAGCTCTTCATATAAATCCGGATTGTTAGGCTGTAACTTGATAGCCGCCTGAAGCTCGGTAATCGCATCGGCGTGCTTTCCCTCGTCGGCATACAGTTGAGCCTGTACATGGTGCACATGCCAGTTGCCCGGCTGTAGTGTAGCCATTCGCGCGTAACTGTCGCGCGCGATCTGGCTGTGCGCCTTGCCGCGTAGCTCCAGTATATTCAAATCATTAGGGGTAATCTGGTTGGCTTTATCGAGCGAAAGTACGGCTTGATCCGGACGGCCGAGTCCTAGGTCGACCATGCCGAGCCACATCAATGCTTCCGCGTCGTTAGGTTGATTCGCAAGCTCCATTTCCAATTGCTCGCGAGCCAACTCCGGCTGGTTATTGTTGTACATGAAAATGCCTAGATACATATGCACTGCGGGCGTGGACGGACGCAATGTGAGCGCGCGCTGGAGCGATCTTATCGCTTCTTCCATTTTGCCCTCGCGCCCAAGCACCAGGCCCAAATCGATATAGCCCTCCGCCGCATTGGGCGCAAGCCGCACCGCCTCGCGAAACGCCGCCTCCGCTCCCGCGGTCTGCCCTTGACGCATAGCTTCCGCGCCTCGTGCAATCTCGGCCCGCGCCTGTGGGTCTTGTGCGGGCAGAGGCGTCGAAATCCAACACGCAGCCAGCAGAAAGACACAGGCCGCGCGTAGATCGTCGCGATGACGCCGCCGAAATGTCAAAAATAAAATGCCTTGTAGCCGTCGAGTTCTCATTGCCTTCCTGAGCATACTCCGGCTAATTGTCTGGACAGGACCAGGCCTCGCAACAACGCGGACCCTCATTGTGCCCACGTCGTCCAATCGACATAAAGAACACTGGTTGAAGGTTGGTCCAGAGATTTTTCTACGCAAAAAGAATGCACGTTGACATCGGACGCACACGACTTTATTATTGGGCCGTTGTTTGTAGGGCCTAGCGGCTCCACGCAAACGATACTCGCGGCTTCGCAATTACAGTCGAACGTGGTTCACCACGCAGTGGTCGCGCTCTGTCGAACCGCAGCTAACTTTTGGGGGCATCATATGGGAATACGCGGAACACACAATGTATGGGCGATCATCGGCCTCGTTCTCGGCCTGTGGATCGGCGCTTCATCCGTCACATACGCACAAACCAACGAAGGCCAACTGGCCGGCAATATCCTCGACCCATCCGGCGCAACCATCGCCAACGCGACCGTTACAGCAAAGAGTGACGAGAGCGGCACGGTCTATACGGCCAAATCATCATCTACCGGCAACTATCGCTTTCCGTCCATCCAGCTTGGACGCTACACCATTTCGACGATGGCTCCGGGCTTCAAGCAGGCCGTCAACACGGGCGTCGAGGTCCGCGTGGGCACGACCACCAGCCTCGACATCAACCTCAGCACGGGTGGCGCGACCGAGACGGTTACCGTGGAATCCGACGCTCCTAAAGTCGAGACCGAATCGTCCGAGGTGGGCGGCACGGTGACCGACCGGCAGATCATTGAGCTTCCCCTGGCGCTCGGCGGTGTCGGTGCGCTGCGCTCGCCCGAATCATTCGTGTTTCTGATACCCGGCACGGTTGGGCCTGGCTCCGGCAACAGCAACAACGGTATCTTCATCTCGAAGATCGGCGGCGGCCAGAACTTCGGCAATGAAGTCCTTCTTGACGGCGCAAGTCAGACCCGTTCAGAAAACGGTTCCTCGTTCGACGAAGAGGCATTATCCGTTGAAGCGATCTCCGAGTTCAAAGTCACTACCTCCACTCCCGCAGCTGAGTTTGGGCGTACCACGGGCGGTATTGAGAACTTTGTTACTAAAAGCGGCACCAATCATTATCACGGGAGCGCCTTCGGCATCTTCCGCAACGAATTTCTCGACGCCAACGACTGGTTCAATAATGGCCGCAAAGCTTTCTACACCTCAACCGGCGATACAACGGACGCCTTCAACAATCGGCGGCCATCGGACAAGGAATACGACTTCGGCATCAGCGCCGGGGGGCCTTTGGCGATTCCGCATGTCTACAATGGCCGGGATCGGACATTCGGGTTCTTCTCGTGGGAACAGTTCCGCCTGACGGCGGGTGGCGTCGCGACGAGCACAGTTCCTACCTTGGCTGAGCGCGGCGGCAATTTTACGGATCAGGAGATTACCGGCGCGAACGGACAAATCAACCCTTGCGATGGAACCGCGATCCAGAACGGACAGATCTTCGACCCAGCCACTACGCGGACCGTCAACGGTATTCGATGCCGCAACGCCTTTCCTAATAACACTATTCCTACGGGACGTTTTAGCGCCGTCGGTCAGAAGATCGCCGCTTTTTATCCCGCGCCGAACAACACAGCCGTAACGAACAACTATTCGCTCTCGTCTTCGTCACAGCTGTATAACACGACCTACTCCCTCCGCGTCGACCATAGTGTCAGCACGAAAGACAAACTCTTCGGCTCCTACAGCACGCGTGAGAATACACGGTACAATCCGCAAAACCTCACCTTGCCCTCCCCGGTTGACCCGAATGTCCAAACGCAGGACTTTCTTACGCACTTTGGACGCGCGGGATGGGACCATATCTTTACGCCTTCGCTGCTGAACCATTTGAATCTGGGTTTCAATCGTTCGAACTCGATCAATGGTTCGATCGAATCAGGAACAAACGTCAACTTCAATCCGCAACTTGGTACCCCGTTTAGCGCGGGTTTTCCCCGTGTCGACGTTGGCGGGTACATCTCGCTTAGCCGCAATCAGAACGACGACAATATTGACAATGGTATCCGAGTCAACGATGCGGTGAGTTGGCAAAAGGGGCGCAACAGCTTCAAGTTCGGCTTTGATTATCGTTACCAACAATTCTCCTCAGTTGCCCACGATAATGAGAACGGTTACCTCAGCTTCCAAGGGAATGAAACCAAGGCTACACAAACAGGCGCTTACCCGACCGGCACAGGCAATGGTTTCGCCAGCTTGCTGCTCGGCCAAGGCGACTACGCCTCATCGCAAGTCAATGCCAGTCAGCCGCGATGGATTTCGAATTATTGGGCGGGCTTTGTACAAGACGACTTCAAGGCCACCAACTCATTGGTCTTGAATATCGGTTTGCGCTACGACATCGACCAGCCCCGGCGAGAGGCGCATAACAATACATCGAATTGGAGTCCGACGGCCATCGATCCCAAGAACGGCCTTCCCGGCGCGCTGGTTTTTGCTACGACTTGCACCAGTTGCAATCCGCGATGGGCCGATACCTACTTTAAGGACATTGCGCCCCGTGTCGGATTCGCGTTCTCGCCGACCTCGCGCAATGGAACATTTGTAATCCGTGGCGGATTTTCCACACTATATGGTCCGCTGATCTACACCGACTTCGGCGGGGGTACGCGAACCGGTTATACCGTGCCGACGATCCAGTCCTCGGACGGCTTTGATCCGGCATATTCGGTCGATGGTGGAGTCAAACCCTCCGTGGTCGGTACCAATCTCGATCCCGGATTCTACGATAGCGGCAACGCTAACGCTACTACTTCTTTCAGCGATTACATCAAGCCCTCCTACGGTCGTCCGGCCCAGATCAATCAATGGAACCTACAGATCCAGCAGGAACTCGCCAAAGACCTGATCGCCACCGTAGGCTACATCGGCTCGGCCGGTTCGCACCTCCGGTCCGGCATTGAAAATGTTAACAATATGTCTGCAAGCAACTTCAGCAGGGGCGATGCGTTGGTCAACTACGATCTTGCGTCGAACAGTGTCAAGTCGCCTTATACCGGCTTCAACGGCAATGTACAGCAGGCGCTGCGTCCATTTCCGCAGTACGGCTTCATCGCCACGGACTGCTGCCTGCAGAATGTCGGACACTCCTCGTATGAAGCATTGATCCTTTCTCTGGAGCGGCGTTTTTCGCACGGTCTCAATCTCCAGGCCTCCTATACGTGGTCGAAGGACATCACCAATGCCGATTCCGCTTTGCCCGGCATCAACGCGGGCGTAAACCAGGAGCAGAATCCCTTTGACTCCAAGAGCCAAAAGACACTTTCGATCCAGGATATTCCTCATACCTTCGTCACCAGCTTTATCTATGAGCTTCCATTCGGGAAAAATAAATCGTTCCTAAACTTCAACAATCCTGTCGCGCGTTCGCTCGTCAGCGGCTTTGAGATCGGTAGCGTCCTCCGCTACCAGTCCGGGCAGCCAACTTCGTTCGGGGGCGCATCGGGAATACCCGGATGGGATAACTTCATTGAGTTCACACGGCTTCCCGGCTCAACTCTCGCCAGCAATGCGCGAAAGGGACACATCGATCCCTTCCGCAATCTGCGGGCGGGCGGCAAGGTTCCCGGTCCCGACCCGAACGTCGACTCCGAGTTCAACGGCCTCTTTCGTCGCGAGAACGCCGGATACAGCGCTCTGCAGCCATCTCCCGCGTTTTACGACCAGAATCAGGGACCAAACCGCATTCTTCGTGCTCAACAGGTTGGGACATGTCCAACCTGCGATAACGGTGGATTTCTCTTCGGCAACGTGCCTCGCGTTACCGGCGAGGTTCGCAACTATCTCTATAACAACGAAGACTTCAGCTTTCTGAAGAAGACACCCCTCTCCGAAGGTGTCACCCTCTTCCTCAAGCTGGAGATGCTCAATGCCTTCAACCGCCACATCTTCGGAACACCCGATACCCAACCCTATGACGCAACTTTTGGCGTGCCCACCTACACGATCGATGGCCCACGTCATATGCAGTTGACAGCCCGCTTCCAGTTCTAACTGGAGAGCGTACAGGGCAGAAGCACCCGCAAGGTGCTTCTGCCCCTTTCTTGTTTATGAGATATTTGCACTTTTCATGTATCGGGTTCTTTCTCTTCCTGGCATTGCTCTCTTTTTCGCCCATGAGAAACAGCTACGCGCAAGAAGCGCAATCCTCCGTGGAGGAGCTTTTACAGCAAGAGCGTTACGACGACGCCATGCGGCAATGTGAAGGCATTCTCGCAAGTCGCCCGGCGGATGTCACCGCGCGTACCTGCGAGCATGAAGCGGCCATTGCCCAAGCGCTCCGGCTGCGCCGCAACGGTAAACAAGCCGAGGCGCTTCTTTGTCTTGAGCGAGCTCGCGCCGTGCTGCCGGACGATCCGGTCCTGCTGACCGATCTCGGCATCGAGGCAGATTTTCTACATCACTACAACGAGGCCGCGGAGGCGCTTGAAACCGCGCTTACCCTGAGGCCGGCCGATCCCGCCGCACAGTATGCGCTGGCTCGCACGAACGCCGACCGTCAGCGGCCGGAGCTTGCGGAGCCGCTCTTCCGCGCCTATCTTGCGCGACGCCCGGACGACGCTTCGGCCCACTATGGGTTAGGCCGCCTTCTCCAACTCCTGGAACGGACCGAAGAAGCAGCCGCCGAGTTCAACCGGTCCATCGAGCTACAACCAATCCAAACGGAGGCTTACTATCAGCTGGGCCAAATAGCGCTCGATGCAGGTCATGATGAACAAGCGCAAGCAGCCTTTGAACGAACATTAAGCCGGTTGCCGACCCATGGCGGCGCATTGACGAACATGGGTATCCTCGCATACCGCCGCAAGCAATACGCGACAGCTCGCCTGAACCTTGGAAAAGCCGTACTTTCATCGCCTGATTATGAAACGGCTCACTATTATCTTGGGCTAACTCTGGGTCGCCTTGGAGAGAAGGCCGCTTCGCGGCACGAGCTAGCGGTCGCGCGGGAATTGATCCTAATACAACAAGGCAAAGGCGCGCCTGCCGGGATCGATGGCTATGCTCCCTAGGGATTCTCGTCTACCGTGCCTCTCAAAGCCGCGTGCATTATCTTCCATCTCCATAAGCCACTGCTTACGAGTTATTTACTGAGTAAAATACAGGCTTATCAAACGCTAATAAGTTCAGTACAGCCTGCGCCGCGCCGTGGGTTATTGAGCACATCCGGCAATTTCGCAGATTACGGGGGCGGCCCCCGACAGAGTTCAGCAAGACTTCACGTTGGCGCGGTAGCCTTTATAGTGTAGTCGTGGCTCCACGAGAACGCTGCAGTTGATGGAGGCCCATCGATTTCCACGAAGCAAGGCTGGGATGCGTTTGCTGTTCGATCATAAGCCGTCACTGGCTGCAACCTTTATTTTGATGCTTGGCGCTCCTTTCGGCGGGGCACAGACGAATCTAAGCCTTCGCGATGCGATTGCCCGCGCGCAGACGAGCCCCGTGGCGCAAGTGGCGACCGAGCAGGTAAACGTGGTGCGGGGGCAGGTGCGGCAGGCGGGTCTCGGGCTGAATCCCAGGATTTACCTTTCAACTGAAGATCTTCAGCCTTGGAACAACCAGTTCAGCTTCCCAAACAACACGGAAGACTATGGATACCTTGGGCAGACCATCGAGCTGGATGGCAAGCGTTCGAAGCGGGTGGGACTGGCGCGGGCGAACCTACGACGGAGCGAGGCGGAACGGACGCTCCTGTTGCAGCAGCTTGCCGGGCGCGTAGCGGGAGCTTACTGGGCGGCGGCTTCGGCGAGCCGGATCGCGGAGTTGCTACAGCAGGACTTGGCGGCTGTCGACGACATCGTTCGTTACCACAAAGAGCGCGTGGATGCGGGCGCGATGCGTGGCGTCGATCTACTGCGGATGCAGATTGAGCGCGACCGCGTGTATGTGGCGCTAGCGGCGGCCAGGCGCGACGCGGTGCTTACGCGGCTGGAGCTTTTTCGTCAGATTGGGATGCCCCCGGCGGAGAGCGTCACCTTCACGGACGGACTGGACGGCCTGAATAACGGCGGCGGTGCGCCCGATCCGGTCGCCGCAATGACGGTGCAGGTGGCGCTGACGCAGCGCGCGGATATCGCGGTGGCGCGCGAGGCGGTGGCCGCGGCGGAAGCCGACGTAAAATTGCAGCACTCGCTGGGTGTGCCCGACCCGGATTTTTTGGGGGGGTACAAGCGCAACAGCGGCGCGGACACGCTGTTTCTTTCAGTGCAGGTGCCGCTGCCGTTTCGCAACCGAAACCAGGGCGAGGTAGAGCGCTCGCAGGCGTCGCTGCGCATTGCGAAAGCGCAACTGATCCAGGCGGAGCTGATGGCGACGGCGGATATTGCGGCGGCGCGGCAGACCTACCAAGAGCAGCAGGAGATCGTAAAGAATACGCTGCCCGACATGCGCGAGCGAGCGCGAAAGAATCTCGACATCATGAATGAAGCCTATAAGACTGGCGGTGTGGATTTGCTGCGCTATATCGATGCGGAACGGACGGAGATTGAGGTAGAACTGAGCGCGATTCGCACCTTCGCGGAGTACCGGCAGAGCGTGTTGCGGCTGCAGCTGGCGTATGGAGGCCAGCCATGATGCGCTTACGGCACTTATGGACAGTGGCGCTCATGGTCGCGGCGGTCGCGGCCGGCGGCTGCTCGAAGAAAGATAGCAGCGGCGGTGGAAGTAACAGTAGCGGAGGATCGCAGAAGAGTAGTGGCGGTAAAGGCGGAAGCGGCGGGCAGTCCGGCGGGGGCTCTGGAAGCAGCTCGGGAAGCCAGAACGATGCGAGCAACGCGAAGCAGGATAAGTCCGAGCAGGGTGGCCCGCAGCCGAACGATGTCGTGAAGATTGCACCGGAGGACCAGCAGCGCGCGGGTATTATCGTCGGACAGGTGGAGGTACGATCGATGCCGCGCACGTTGACCGTCGCCGGGCAGGTGCAGATGGATGAGCAGCATACATCGCATATAGGAGCGTATGCCGATGGACCAATCATGTCGGTGAGCGTGCTGCCGGGGGCGGAGGTGCGCCGCGGGCAGACGCTGGCCACGCTGCACAGCCACACGATCCACGAGACGGCGGGAGCGCTGGCGCAGGCATATGCGGCGGTCGAGCGGCAACGGAGCGCTTTGAGCTTTGCCCAGACGGCGCGGGAGCGCTACACGCATTTATATGGAATTCAAGCGGCTTCGCTTGAGGAGGCGCAGCGCTCGGACCAGGAGGTGCAGCAGGCAAAGAATATGCTGACCGACGCCGAGGCGAACGTGCACATGGAGACGGAGCACTTGTCGGAGCTGCTCCAGGTACAGCCCGAGTCGATTACCCGGGAAAACTTATATGACCGCGAACTAGTGCCGGTGCGGTCACCCATGAGCGGCACGGTGATCAATCGGAACGTAACCGTCGGGCAGGTGATTACGACGGGTTTTGAGACGTTCACGGTGTCGAACCTATCGACGGTGTGGGTGACGGCTTCGGTGAACGAGAAGGATCTGGCTCTGGTAAAGCGCGGAGCAGCGGTGCAGGTGACGACGCAGGGCTTCGCGGACACGGTGTTTCCGGGGCGCGTCGCGATGCTGGGGGATCAGCTTGACCCGGAGACGCGGACGGTGCCGGTGCGGATTACCGTTGCGAATCCCGGGGTGCGATTGCGGCCGGGGATGTTTGCGACGGCCAATATTGCAGGCACGCAGACGCGCGATTCGGTCTTCATCCCGGAAGAGGCCATGCAGGACATCAATGGATTGCAGGTCGTCTTTGTGACGGACGACGGGTCCAATTTTCGGGCCCAGGCGGTAAAGGCGGGAACGCGGGACAAGGGCCGCGCGGAGATTCTGGAGGGGCTGAAGCCGGGCGACAAGATCGTGACGAACGGCGCGTTCATGGTGAAGTCGCAAATGCTCAAGGGCACGATGGGCGAGGGCTAGCGACGTGCGTAAACTTATCGACTTTCTTCTGGACAACCGCTGGTTGGTGGTAGCGCTCCTGATTGTGCTGATCGCCGGCGGGCTAACCGTCATGCTCAACCTGCCGCTGGAGGCTTTCCCCGACCTGACGAATAACCAGGTGGTGGTGACGGTGCAGTGCCCGGGGATGTCCCCGGTCGAGGTGGAGCAGCTGGTCACCTATCCGATCGAGACGGCGATGATGGGAATGCCGAAGCTGCAGTTGGTGCGATCCACGTCGAAGCTGGAGTTGTCGATGGTAACGATCATCTTCGACGACACGATGAACAAGTATCTTGTGCGGCAGCTGGTAGCGGAGCGGCTGAGCCAGGTGCAGAGTCGTATCCCAACGGGACTGCAGCCGCAGATGAATCCGATGTCGACGGCGTTCGGCGAAGTGTATCAATACACGATGTCGGCGCCGAAGATGACGCTGATGCAGATTAAGACGCTACACGACTGGGTGGTGCGCTATGCGTTGCTGACGGTGCCGGGAGTGAGCGAGATCAATTCCTGGGGCGGTGAGACGCAGCAGTACACGATCATCATCGATCCGGAGGCGCTGCGCCGTTTCAACCTGACGCTGCATGAGGTCGTGACGGCCGTTACCAGCAATAACGCGAATTTCGGTGGCAGCTACATTGAGCACGCCGAGCAGCAATACACGGTGCGCGGTCTGGGCCGGGCCGAAAACGTACAAGACCTCGGCAACATCGTGGTGTCGGCGAAGATGGGCGTGCCGGTGCTATTGAGCCAGATCGCCAACATTGCGCCGCGTGCCATGTTGCGGCATGGTGCGGTGATGAAGGATGGCAAGGGCGAGACGGTTTCGGGCATGGTCATCATTCTGCGCGGCGAGAATGGGCAGAAGATCATCAAGGAGATAAAGCAGAAGATCGCCGATCTGAAGCTGCCGAACGGTGCGAAGATCGTCCCATTTTACGATCAGTCGGACGTAATCAACGCGACGACGGACACGGTCAAGAAGAACCTGTTTGAAGCGGCGGTGCTGGTCATCGTCATCCTGCTGATCTTTCTGGGGGACTGGCGCGCGGCCCTGGTGGTCGCGGTGACGATCCCGTTGTCGCTGCTGTTCGGCTTTCTGGGAATGGGGCTATTTGGGATCTCGGTCAACCTGATGAGCCTGGGAGCGATCGATTTTGGGACGATCGTCGACGGCTCCGTGGTGATGGTCGAGAACTGCATTCATAAGATTGAGTCGGGCGCGTCGGACAAGTCGCTGCTGGAGGTGATTCGCGAGGCGGCACATGAGGTCTCGCGGCCGATCATCTTCGGCGTGTTGATCATCATCGCGGTCTACCTTCCGATCCTTACGCTACAGAGTCTGGAAGGGCGCATGTTCCGGCCGATGGCGGTGACGGTGGTTTCAGCACTGCTGGGATCGCTGCTGCTGGCGCTGTTCGTGGTGCCGACGCTGTGCTCATTCGCGTTGCGGCACAAGGCGAAGAACAGCGGAATTGGGCGGGAGAAGCAGGAAGGCAACGCCGGCAAGCAGGACGAAGGCGAGAAGCAGGAAGGCTGGTTTCAGAAGCTCCGCGGACGGTATGAGAGTTCGCTCGAGCGCTCGGAAAAACACCGTAAGCTGATTCTGATCGCGGCGGCGGTGATGATCCTTGTCGCGCTGGGATCGCTGAAGTTTATCGGCACGGAGTTTATGCCGACGCTCGATGAGGGCTCGATGGTGATTACGTCAAAGCGGCTGCCGGGTATTTCATTGACGCAATCGATTATTATCGGCGACCAGATTGAAAAGACGATCAAGAGCTTTCCCGAAGTGACGAGCGTCGTGACGAAGCTGGGCCGGCCCGACCTGGCGACCGAGGCCATGGGGGAGTACGAGTCGGACTCATACATCTCGTTTACCAAGAAGATGCAGGACGCGAATAAAAAGAACAAGGCCGACTTTTCAACGCGCGTGGAAGATGCGTTGCAGAAGATTCCCGGCGTCACGTATGAGTTTACGCAGCCGATGCAGATGCGCATGGACGAGACGATTACGGGGACGCGCGGCGATGTGGCGTTGAAGATCTTCGGCAACGATCTGGATACGCTCGAACAGCTGGGACACAAGGCGGACAACATTATCGCGTCGACGAAGGGCGCGTCCGAGACGCAGATGGAGTTGATTTCGGGCGCGGAAGAGCTGCAAATCCGCATCGACCGCGTGGCGGCGGCCCGATACGGCGTTAATGTTTCGGACCTCCAGGAGGTCATCGAAACGATGTACGGCAGCAAGCAGCTGTCGGAGATGCTGGTGGGCGAGGAGCGATTCCCGATTGCGATCCGCCTGCCGATCAACTTCCGCAACGATCCTGAAAATCTAAAGTCGCTGCAAATTAAGACGCCGCAGGGCGAGCTGGTGCGGCTGGATCAGGTGGCGGAGATCAGAACGATCCGCGGGCCGATCATCAT
Organism: uncultured Acidobacteriaceae bacterium; assembly: GCA_964246805.1. Taxonomy (GTDB): domain Bacteria; phylum Acidobacteriota; class Terriglobia; order Terriglobales; family Acidobacteriaceae; genus Edaphobacter. Next base: position 15,296 of record CAXTRY010000025.1, on the reverse strand, counting down.
CAATCGCGAGGAGGCGCACCGGCGCGTCGTGGTGATGAGCAATGTAGAGGGGCGCGATCTGGGAAGCTTCGTGAAAGACGCGGAGTCGAACGTCCAGGCGCAGTTGCCGCTGCCGCCGGGCTACCGGTTGGAGTGGGGCGGGCAGTATGAGAACCAGCGGCGCGCACAGGCCCGGCTGATGATCGTCTTTCCCGTATCGATCCTGATCATCTCGGCGCTGCTGTACGCGACGTTCAAGAGCGCCAAGCAGATGGCCCTGATCCTGCTGATTGTTCCACTGGCGCTGGTGGGCGGCATCGCGGCGCTTTGGTTGCGGGGGATCAACCTGAATCTCTCGGCGAGCGTTGGCTTTATCGCGCTCTTCGGCATTGCCGTGCTGAACGGCGTGGTGATGGTGAGCCACATCAACTCGTTGCGCAAGGAAGGCAAAGAGATGGAGGAAGCGGTACGGCAGGGCGCGTCGGACCGCCTGCGTCCGGTGTTAATTACGGCACTGGTGGCGAGCCTCGGCTTTATCCCGATGGCCGTGGCGACCTCGCGCGGGGCGGAGGTGCAGCGGCCGCTGGCTACCGTTGTGATCGGTGGGCTAATGACGGCAACGCTGCTGACGCTCTATGTGCTGCCCATCCTCTATCCGGTGTTCAGCAAGGATCTCGACCTGGAGCAGGTTGCCTAGTCAGCGGCTGACCGCGCTTTAAGGCGCGCGCCAGCCTTCCGAACTATTTTTTCGTATCGAGATGGTCAGCGAGTTCGCGGAGCAGCAGCGATAGCCCCGGTGCCAGATTCTCATGGCTGAAGGGGGCGAAGAGTCGATCGGTGTAGGCCGCTACCTCGTCCTGGTGGATGGCGTGGGCACCGGTTTCGGCGTTTACCGTGGATGACGGTAGCGGCAGCATGGAAGACATCTGCTGTAGCAGCTGAGCGCGGGCGATCTGTGTGCCGGAGGCGGGACCGCCGGCAAGTTTAGGCAGGGCCGTGGGCGCGGTCACAACGGACCAGGTGGCGCCATTGGTGGCGATATCATCGGCCTTGCTGTACTGGCGCTGGACGGCCCAGGTGTTAGGGCCGACAGTGATGCTGGCGGTCTGGCCGTTGCAGATATCGCCGTTCTCGTCCGAAACTGGGCCGTACCAACCCTGGCGGAACTTTGGGTCGGTGGTCATCTCGGAGAACTCATGGCTGGTGACCTGGGTGATGCGCTGTTCTTGCGGCTGGTGGGTAGTGAGGGAGCACCCGCCGGGGCAGGTAGCATTCAGGCAGGCGTCGGACAGGGCGGGAATGAGGGCGTAGTAAAACTCGTGACCCGCCGCAGTGATGAAATCGTAGTGGTAGCCGAAGGCGTTGTCACCGGTAGGCTCGCACATGCGGACGCCTAGGGTGGGGGCGTTGACCTGGATGGACTCATCGAGCCAGATCACGAGGCAAATATTGTTGTTAGCGGCGGGCGGCTCGGGGAGGGCACCGGCGTTGATGCAGGATTGGATGAGCTGGTGAATGCCTGTGTCGGAGAGCTGCTGCGGACAGTTCGGGACGAAAGTGGATTTGACGTAAGAACCGGCGACACCCGCGCCCGCGCCGACGCCATATTGGCTAAGGACGTTCATGTACTGACTGGCGAGGAGATCTTTCATAAACTGGCTGAGGTGGGTGGCGCGTACTTGATGGGCGGCGTCACTCCACTGCGGTCCCCAGAAGGCACCGTACACCTGCGGGCAGCGGATGACCGCTCCGTGATTGAACGTGAAGTCCGGCGCGTGCTGACCGGAGGCTGGGCTGTCGGCGGGAAGAGCGGCTTTACGGCTGACGCCGCCTACGATGCGTGTAGAGGCGGCCGATGGGATTGCGATGGAAGCGACTGCTGTACTCATGTGGATTCCTTCTTTCAAGGTGAAGACGAGGTGACGTATGCGCGCCGTAGCGCGGGAGAGAGAGTCGAGATGTCCTGTGGGATCGCCGGGCGGCTGTCTTGCGCGGGCGGATTATCCCGGAGACTGGCAGGCGCGATTAGTAGTGCGGGAATGAATCAGAACGTATCAGCTAGGTCTATAGGTTCAGCTATTAAGGCATGGTTTGGACGGCGACGCCTTCGGGAAACTTAAGATCGAACTGGTCGTCTTCAAGTTTGCCGTTGAACTCGATCTTGGTGAAGGTGAGATTCAAGCCGTAATGATCGAGCGGGCGCTCGATCTCGATGCGGGTGGGGTATTGGATATCGCCATACCGCTGATAGTTGCTGAAGCGCGATCGGGTTACGATCTGACCGGAGTCGTCATAGATCTCCTGCTTGTAGGGAAGCAGATTGTCGCGCGAGATATGGATGACGCGAAGGGTCTGGACTTCCGTGCCTTGCGGTTTGGCGAGGATGGAGAGCTGGTATTCGGGCTCTTCGATCAGGTCATGTCTTTTAGGGGTGCTCTTATCGGCTACGTAGGTATCGAGGGTCAAGGAGACGAGTTGTCCCTCGCCGACGCCGTGGATGAGGAGTGAGTCCAGGAAGACGTCGGGGCGTAGATTTTCAAGCGAGTTCTTCGATGGGGTAGTGACCTGATTGGTGCCGATGACGGCTTTGTGGCGGGAAGGGATGTATAGCTTGAAGGTCTTACCGTCGGAGGTCATGTCGAGGGCGAGCGAACTGACGACGGGCACTTTGAGGTAGATGCGGAGGTCGGCTGGCCTACGGACGAAGAGATAGCCGCCGAGCGAGAGCGATTCACGAACCTCGCCCTGAAGCGAGCCGCCCGTGATTCCGGAGATTTCTATGGAGGCGTTCATGGTCTGGATGGCCGCATAACGCGCGTCCATCTGCTTGACCAGCTGGTCGAGGCTCGTCTGCATCACGATGGGCGCAATGCGGGTTTTGGGAACGACGCGGACATGACTGAGGCAGCCGGTGAGCGCGGGAACCGTCGCCAGCAGCAGCGTGGAAAGCGCCCGCCTGAAAAGTCTATGCACAGCTTGCAAGTATATCCGTCCTAAATCCGGTACACGCCTGGACTGTGCCGTTTAAAGTTGGATGTCTGAAGGGCTAGCGACGCTTCCGTTTGTTTGGGCGGACAATTGCTTTATAGGTGCGCGGGGAGAGAGGCCGTGCCGGAAGCGGAGGCGGTTCGAGCGCGGCGCGGTAAGCGCGGACCTGGTCTTCATGCTCGGCGCGAGTGGCGGAGAAGCGGGTATGTCCGGCGGCGTCGCTGACGAAGTAAAGGAGATCGGTTTGGGCGGGAGCCATGGCGGCCTTGAGAGAGGCGAGGCTGGGGTTGCAAATAGGTCCGGGAGGTAGGCCGGTATGGCGGTAGGTGTTGAAGGGCGAAGCGGATTGGAGGTCGGAGCGATAGATGGTACCCCGGTAGCGGCCTTCCAGCATCGCCGCATAGATGACGGCGGGATCGGTCTCGAGCGGCATTCCCCTGGCGAGACGATTGAGGAAGACTCCGGCGACAAGGGGGCGTTCGGCATCGACGGCGACCTCGCGTTCGATGAGCGAGGCCATGGTGACGATCTCCTGAATGTGGTCGTGGAGGCCGAGTTGGGCATCCGCCTGGCGGAAGCGGCGCACCATGACGGTTAACATCTGGAGCGGGGTGGCTCGTGGGGAAAAACGATAGGTGGCGGGGAATAGAAAACCCTCAAGCGAGGGGGCGTGCGGCGCGAGGTCGGCAATAAGCTCGGTGTGTTGACGCTCGGCGGCTAGAAAGGCGTCGCGAGAGCCCAGCCCGGAGCGCTCCACGGCGGCGGCGATGTCGAAGATGTTGAAGCCTTCAGGAATAGAGAGGCCGCGGGTGTAGACATCGCCGCGGGCGAGGCGGCGATAGACTTCGGCGACGGTGACCGGGTGATCGAACCGATATTCGCCCGCATGGAGGGTGCGATGCTTGAAGAGCCGCAGGAGTTCGAAGGCGTAGCGGCTGCGAATGACGCCGGCGCGCTGGAGCTGGGCGGCAATCCCAACCGTACCCGTGCCGGAAGCGATGTCGACGAAAGTCTCGGTGCGTGGGCCGAAGGGCGCATAGAGAAAGAAGAGCGCGCCCAGGGCGAGAACGAGAATAAGCACCAGCAATCCACGAAGCTTCACTCCGGCACGTCCTCCCTTCTTGAAGAATAGTGTAGGGCTGCGGCTATGCTGGTGGAATGGAAGAGAAGGTATCGCCGGAGGAGCGTTCCGATTTGCATTCCGCCGGCGGCGAACAGTTGGTGGCACGGGTGCTGGCGCTCGACGTGGGCGACCGGCGCATTGGATTGGCGCTCTCGGACGCACTGGGGTACACGGCGCAACCGCTCTGGACGCTGCACCGAACCAATCGGCGGGCGGATCTGAAGGCGATCGTCCGTGTGCTGCGTAAATTCGCGGTGTCGGAGGTTGTGGTGGGCAATCCGCTGTATATGTCGGGCGATCAGAGTCCCCAGGCGGCAAAGGCGCAGGCGTTCGCCGAGGAGATACGGCGGGAGTTCGGCGTGACCGTGCACTTGTGGGACGAACGGCTGACCACGACCGAAGCCCACCGTCACCTTGACGAGTCCGGCCATGCCGGTGATCGTCGTGAGCGGAAGGGGATCATCGATCAGGTCGCGGCGGTACTGATCCTTGAGGCGTTTTTAGCGATGCGCGCAAATCGGACGGCAAGCGGCTAAATAGACTTCTTCGCCGTATAATCGTCTTTTCGATAAAGCACCTGGAAGAGACTATGCCCGAGAAGATCAAGAAGAGACTGGAAGAAGAGATTCGCCTGCTGGAGCACGAGCTGACGACGGAGTTGCCGGCGGAGATCAAGAAGGCCGTGGCGCTGGGCGATCTGAGCGAAAACGCCGAGTACCATTCGGCCAAGCAGCGGCAGGAGTTCGTGAACGCGCGGTTGGGTCAGCTCAAGAAGCGCATGGGCGAGCTGGCCATGGTGAACCTGACCAACATTCCGCACGATAAAGTCGGCTTCGGCGCGACCGTGGTGGTCTTTGACTCAAGTAAAAATGAAGAGATCAGCTACAAACTGGTGACGAGCGAGGAATCGGATGTTTCAAAGGGATTGATCTCGACGACTTCGCCGATCGGGCGCTCGCTGCTGGGTAAGCGCGTCGGCGAGGTAACCGAGGTTACGACCCCGAACGGCAAGCGCGAGCTCGAAGTGTTGAAGCTGACCACCATCCACGATCAGCAGGAAGACGCTGAAGAGGTTGCCGGCTAACGATGTGGTCACGAAGGCGGCAAATGTCTCTTCAGGTTGGTGCCAAGTTGACTTAGCTGACATTGTCGTCAACTGTCTGCGCTAAGATTATGTTGACAAGATGATGGCTTTGAAGCGTAGATGACCTGGACAAGCGCATTTGGCAGAGGCAGCGGATGGCTGCTGCAAAAAATCGTGGACGGGCTGGCACTGACGCGCATCTCGCCGAACGCGCTTACGTTTATCGGGCTGCTCATCAATATTGTGGCGGCTGTATTCTTTGGGTACGCGCGCGGCGACCATGCGGTGCGGTACTTCGTTTATGCCGGGCTGGTGATCATCGGCGCGGGCATCTTCGACATGGTGGACGGCCGGGTGGCGCGGCAAACGGATCAGGTGTCGGTCTTTGGGGCGTTCTTCGACTCAGTGATCGATCGCTATTCGGATGTGGCGCTCTTCTTCGGCCTGCTGGTCTACTATGCGCGCGGCAACCGCTTCTTCTACGTCGGCCTGGTGGCGTTTGTCATGACGGCCAGTCTGATGGTGAGCTACACGCGGGCGCGGGCGGAGGCGTTGATTGGGAGTTGCAAGGTGGGGTTTATGGAGCGGCCGGAGCGCGTGGTGCTCATCATCCTGGGTGCGCTGTGCAATCGCTGGGGGGTGATGGCTCCGGCCTTGTGGGTGCTGGCGGTTTTCTCGACCATCACGGTGATTCACCGGATACGCTACACATACCTGGAAACGGAACGACGCAAAGTCATTCCGAAGCGCGTTGCGTGGTGAACACCGTTTCCTAATGTTAGTTGTGTTTTTTATTTGTTAAATAAATTTTTCGGGTGATCCACGCCGGACTTTCGTGTGTACCCTAAGTCCATACCGCTCAAGAGCGGTTTGAGTCATCCATGGGTGTGTTAAGCGTCGAGGCTGAGCAGACGATCGCAACAGCCTCGCCTAAGAACGGTTTCTCTGCAAAAGGCCTCATTGAAGATCCCGCGAGACATTCTGTCGTGCTCTCCGAGGTCATCTCCGGCACAGAGGCCGTTCTCGCCATGGAAAGTTTTCTTATAGAACGAGGCCTGGCATTCGGCCAAGCCGGGGCCATGGATCATCTGGCTTATTTTTTAGACTGGGCGAGCGCAGTCAAGAAAACGCCGCATCTTGTGTTGCTGGGTGCGACGCGGCGTCAGGCGGTAGCCTCGCCGGAGTCGCTGCTGGGCGCGCTGCTGATCTTTGAATATCGTCTGTTCGGACGCGGCACTCGCATCTTTGCGACCGACGATACGACTGGGCGGCGCACGCTGCTCGCCCCGCCGGAGGAGCGCTCGCGCGTGGCACGGCTGGCAGCCGGAGCGCTGATGCGGCGGGGCGCAGGTGCGGTGCTGATTTCGTTCGCGCAAGGAGCGAAACAGATGACGCCGGAGCATCCCACTCCGCGACCTACCCGAACTTCTCGTTGGCGAATAGCCTTGCGCCGCCGGGAAGTCCGAGCTTATCTGCCCCTGGAGCCATCCTACGACGCGACACTGGCCCGTATGGGACAGAAAACCAGGACGAACCTGCGCTATTACCGGCGGCGGGCGGAAGCGCAACTCGGGGCCTATTTCGTTCCCGCGGTGGAGATTGGGAGGAAGGAGTTCCTCGTTTTCAATCGGGAGTGCGCCTACGCGGTGGAGGAGGAGCTCGCCGGCTGGCGGTACGATGCCGTGCGTTCAACGCCAGGGATGTTTGTCGCGGGGGTGCGCGGCGGCGATGGCCGGTGGTTAAGCCTGATCTGTGCGCGACGTTTCCACGGCATGGTGGAGATCGATTGGCAGATGAACCGAAGCGACCTGCCGGCGTCATCGCTGGGCACAGTCATGCGGGCCTACCTGATTGAGCATGAATCGAACCAGGGAACGCGGAGGCTTTATTTCGAAGGAGGTACGCCCCATTCCATGCGCAACTCATTTGCCGAGGAGCCGGTGTGCGATTTGCTGGTCTTGCGTCGCGGTGCGATCGCTCCGTGGCTGCGCCGGGTCGGTTCGCGGGTCTTGCCGAAGACGAACTTCGTCTTGGAGATGCTCTCGGAACCAGGGTTGCGGTGGCATCCCTGGAACTGATCGCGGGCATGGTCAAGTAGACTTAACATCATGACGGCTTCTCCGGTTCTAGCGATTCACGGCGGTGCGTGGGCAATGCCGGATGACGCCGTCGAGGCGCATGAGATAGGGATCGCGGAGGCGCTGCGCGTAGGGTACGCGCGCCTGGAGCAGGGCGGCACGGCGGTCGACGCGGTGGAGGCCGCCGTAGCTGTCATGGAAGATGATGAGACCTTCGACGCGGGGCGGGGCTCGTTTCTGACGCGGGACGGCAAGGTGCAGATGGACGCTCTTCTGATGGATGGGGCTACGCTGCGGACGGGCGGCGTGGCGTGCGTGGAGCGGCTGCGAAACCCGATCCACGCGGCGCGCCTGGTGCTGGAGCAGTCGCCGCATGTGTACTTCGTGGGCGCGGGGGCGGAGCGGTTTGCGCGACAGCACGGCATGGCGTTGTGCGACAACATGGACCTGGTGATTGCGCGCGAGCAGCAGCGGTTGTACGCGGCGCAGGCGGCGGAGCTGGCGGGTGAAGGCGATACCACGTTCTCCGGGCCGATGGCCTCGCATGACACGGTCGGGGCGGTGGCGCGGGATGCGGCCGGGAACCTGGCAGCCGCGACCAGTACGGGTGGGACGTTGAACAAGGCACCGGGCCGTGTGGGCGATTCTTCGCTGATCGGGTGTGGGTGCTATGCGGACAACCTGTCGGCTGCCGTGTCGCTGACGGGCTGGGGCGAGCCGATTATGAAGCTGGTGCTCGGCAAATGGGCGGTGGACAGGGTGGCGGCGGGAGCGTCGCCCGAGGAGGCGGCCGGCGCGGCGATGGCATATCTATTGAAGCGGCTTGGCGGTCATGGCGGGATCATCCTGCTGGGTCCGGATGGACGCGTCGGGCTGGCGCATAACACGCCGCGCATGGCCTGGGGCGTACAGTCGCCGGAGGGCGCGCGGCTCGGCGTGACGCGCAACTAGATGCTCATTCTAGCTTCGGCTTCGCCACGGCGGCGAGAGCTGCTGACACAGATTGGACTGACCTTCGAGGTGCAGGCGGTGGCGATCGATGAGACGCCTCGGATCGGCGAAGAGGTACGGGGGTACACCATGCGGTTGGCGGAGCATAAAGCGGCGGCGGTGTTGTCGCGGCAGCGGGACGCGTCCCGGGTGACGGTGGTCGGGGCCGATACGGCCGTCTTTTGCGACGGACGGATTTTGGGAAAGCCGATCAATGAAGCGGACGCGGCGCGGATGCTGCGGCTGCTTTCAGGCAAGACGCATGAAGTCGTGACAGGCGTGGCGGTGCTTACAGCCGCGGCCCGACGGGTAGAGGCGGAAGTGACGCGAGTGTGGTTTACGGAGCTTTCGGAGGCACAGATCGGTGGGTATATCGCCTCGGGGGAGTCAATCGGTAAAGCCGGAGCGTATGCAATACAGGGGCGGGCAGCACGATTTATCCCCCGCATCGAAGGTTGCTACTTCAATATAGTAGGGCTGCCCCTGGCGCGGGTCTCGGCGATACTTGAGAGCATTCGATAGCAATCGTTTCTTTTTTTCTCTTTTTACGACGTGATCTAACAAAATAAAGGACTTAGAGGTAGATCACTCGATCTGAAGCGTGCACCGCAAACAGTGCAGCCACTTTTGGACCGGGCGCGATCGGGTGTCTTGACCGGATGTGCGGAAGCCAGCGATCAGCTTCCAAGGCGTCTCTGGAACGAGGTGCTCGCAGCTAGAACTGCAATGGACTGGCGATCATCGCCGCGAGGAGAGCGGTGCGGGGTATGAGGTGTTCCACGAGTATGGATTCGTGGGCGGCGTGGGCTCCTTCCCCGACCGCGCCCATGCCGTCGAGGGTCGGGACACCGAGAGCCGCGGTAAAGTTGCCGTCGGAGCCGCCGCCGGTCGAGGCTTCGGTCAGCGGGAAACCCAATGCGGCGGCAAGGTGCCGGGCTTGCCGGAAGAGCGCGAGGGTGCCGGGGCTGCGTTCCATGGGCGGGCGATTGATGCCACCGCTCACCGTAAGGGTACAGGCGGGATCGGTAAGCCGAAGAGCGTGGAAGAGGCGATCAACCTCCATCGCGTCAGAGGCTTGAGCGATGCGGACATCGACTTCAACATAGGCTTGCGCGGCGATGACGTTCGAGCGCGTGCCTCCCGAGATGACGCCGCAGTTGACGGTGCGTCCGAGCGCGGGATCGTTGAACGCGGAGACGGTCTGGATGAAGCGGCTGAGTTCGAGGATGGCGGAGTGGCCGCGCTCGAAGTCGACCCCGGCATGGGAGGCGACGCCTGTAACCCGGAGGGTATACTCGCCGACACCTTTGCGGGCCGTTTTATACGCGAGGCCCTGAGCGGGTTCAAGGACGAAGACGGCGGAGGATTCAAGAGCAAGCCGCTCCGTCAGAGGCCGCGACACGGGGCTGCCCGCCTCCTCATCGCTGTTCAGCAGAAGGGTAGCAGACGGAGTCAGGCCAAGATCGTGGAGGCTGGCAAGGGCGGTAAGGGCCATCATGACGCCAGCCTTCATGTCTAAAATGCCGGGGCCGAAGAGGCGGCCATCGGCCTCGCGCCAAGGCATGGCGGCAAGGGTGCCGAGGGGCCAGACAGTATCTAAATGACCTAGAATGAGTTTTTTGGGCGAGACGCTCCCGAAGCGAAGTTCGTACAGATCACCGAAGGCTTGTTGCGGATGAACGATCACCGAGCCGCCGAGCTCCTGGGCGACGCGGGCGGCATCGTGCATGGCCTGGTTGACGCCAGCGTCGTCTTCAGTGGGGGACTCGATTTCTACAAGCGCGCGTAGATGACCGAGTAGCCACTTTCTACGCTGGGCGACGGTGGCTTGCAGCCGAGGGAGGTCGAGGGGCATACCGCATGGTAAGGCATAGTGTCCCGTAGCGGTTAACTGTGTCTATCTGGACACATGCCCGAACCGGCTGGTAAATGTATTCTGCATAAGTTCGCGGTCGTTATAACGCATGGCAGCTCATTACGAGCAGACAATCCGGTCGGAAGTGTCGTTCAGCGGCATCGGGCTCCATAGCGGCGCGGGGGTCGCGATGCGCCTGCTTCCGGCTCCGGGTGGGTCCGGGATTGTGTTCCGGCGGGTGGACCTTGACGACTTTGAGATACCCGCGAATGGCCGTAACGTCGCCAAGGTAAGTTATGCGACGAGCCTGATGCGTGGTAGCGTGCTGATTTCTACGACCGAGCATCTCTTGTCGGCGCTGGTAGGCTTTGGAATCGACAACGTCATCGTCGAGATCGATAATCTGGAGCTGCCTATCCTGGATGGTAGCGCGTGGCCATATGTTGAAGCCTTTGAACGCGTCGGCGTCAAGGTACAGCGGCGCAAGCGGGAGTATCTCCGCATTTTGAAGGGCGTGGAGGTAAGGGATGGAAGCAAGTTTATCGGGGTTTACCCAGGGACGGGCTACCGGATCGAGTACACGATCGATTTTCCCGCGCCGATCGGTTTCGGCAGCTTTACGGGCGATCTGGCGGTCGGCGATTATGTGCGGCAGATTGCCCCGGCGCGGACGTTCGGCTTTCGCCGCGATGAGGCGATGCTGCGGAACATGGGCTTGATCCGGGGTGCTTCGGACCAGTGCGCGATCCTGGTGGGCGAGCAGGGCGTGGAGAATGGGCCACTGCGGTTTACGGATGAGTTCGTACGGCATAAGGTACTTGATCTGATTGGCGACCTGGCGCTGGCGGGACGGCGGATCGAAGGGCGTGTGGTGGCCGAACGCGCCGGCCATGCAATGCACACGGCGCTTGTGCAGCGATTGTTGCGGGACCGCTCGGCGTGGGAACTGGCGTATGGGTGCGATCCGGTCAGAGTGCCGGAAGCGGCTGCCTCCCTCCCCATGCAGGCGGCGCTTGCGTAGGCTTGCGGCGATCGCGCTGGGGTCGAATCTGAGCTCGGCCTGGGGAGATCGAGCGGCTACGCTGCGTGAAGCAGTGCGTCGCGTAGGAGTCTCGGGTGAGATCCAGGCGGTATCGAGTTTTATGGAGACCGAGCCCGTGGGGTATGTGGATCAGCCGAAATTCTTGAACGGGGCCTTATTACTGGAGACGGAGTTGGACCCGTTGGATTTACTCCACGCGCTGCTGGAGATTGAGCGGGCGATGGGGCGGGACCGCGCGGGGATCGTGGCAAACGGGCCGCGGGTCATCGACCTCGATCTGCTGCTGATGGGCGATGTGGCGATGTGCACGGCGGAGTTGACGCTGCCGCATCCGGCCATGGCGGAGCGGCATTTCGTGCTGGAGCCGCTGGCAGAGATTGCGCCGTACATGCGGGAGCCGCTGTTTGGGCGGACGGTGGGGGAGATGTTGGCTGGGCTGGGCCGGCATCCGGGATAGCCAAGGAAAGGCCGGCGAACGCACCTTTCGTGTCGAAGACGGAACCGAGCCGGCCTTTGCCGTGATGGCGTTCGTCATCGAAATCATGGGAACGTCGATCGTGCCGATACACCGGAGTAACGCCTGTTTCCAAGGCGGACCTCATGTGTGACGGGATTGAGACGATGCGCGGAATTGCTTTCATAAAAACCAAACTCGCCAAGCCGCCGGTTTGGAGACGCTGGTTGGGCTTCGCCGCCTTGCTTACCGGGCTATTCGCGGCGGCACTCCCGTCGCATTCGCAGGCCGTCTTCCCGTTCCCGCACCCGGTCGCGGTCGCGGCCGCGGACGTGGAGCCAGTGATGGTGAACATCGCCCAGACGGGTACGGTCGCGGTGATCGCCGTGCTGACCGGAGGCGTGCCGAATCTGGATTACACGCTGGCTTCGGCGGGCGGGTGCGCGATCGGGACGGCGCAATCGAGTGGCGGCAGCTGCACCCTGTCAGTCAGCTTCGGACCGAGGTTTCCCGGCGGGCGGCATGGCGCGGTCTTGTTGACGGACGGCGGCGGCAACCTGCTGGGATTTGCTTATCTGGAGGGCGCAGGGACGGGATCGCTGAGCGTACTGACGCCGGGGCTGGTGACGACCGTGGCGGGCGACGCGCAGTGGATTTACTCCGGCGACAATCATCCGGCGACGCAGAGCGCGATCTTTCTGCCGCAAGGCGAGGTCACGGACGCGAATGGGAACCTGTACATCGCCGACACAAACAACAACCGGGTTCGCCGGGTGGACGCGGTCACGGGCATCATGACGACCGTCGTGGGGGGCAATAATGGAGGCTACAGCGGCGATGGCGGGCCGGGCACGTCCGCGCTGGTGAATGCCCCCTATGCGCTCGCGATCGACGGCGCGGGCAATCTGTATATCGGCGACAGCGGTAATTATGTCGTGCGGATGTTGAACTCGCTGACGGGAATCATTACGACGGTGGCTGGAACCGGAGGTGCCGGGGGTATACCGGGGGATGGTGGACCGGCTACGGCGGCGCATCTTTCGGGCGTGGGCGGGCTGGTGATCGACGCGCAACACCGGCTGGTCATCGCCGACACGGGAAATAACACGATCCGGCGGGTGGATCTTCAGACCGGGGTCATCACACGCCTCGGCGGACAGTACGCGCCGGGATTCAGTGGCGACGTCGGACCGGCACTCAGCGCGTTCTTCAACACGCCGGAGGGGATCAACTTCGGCCCGGACGGCAGCTTATATATCGGCGACCTTAATAATGCCCGCGTGCGAAAGATCGACCCCGGCGGCACGATTACGACCGTAGCGGGCGGCGGCGCAAACCTCCAGGACTCCGGCATTCCGGCGTTGCAGGCGCAGCTGGCTTTACCGGCGGGCGTGGCGGTGGACCAGGCCGGCAATCTCTACATCGCGGACTCAGGCAGTAACCGCATTCGCAAGGTCACGGCAACGACGGGGCTGATCTCGACCGTGGCCGGCAACGGGAACGAGCAGTTCGCGGGCGACGGCGGCAACGCGGACAAGGCGCAGATGTATGGACCGAACTCACTCTTCTACGACGGCGAGGGCAACCTATACTTCGGCGACTACTTCAACAATCGCATCCGCAAGATTAACGGGAGCCTGGCCGCGCTGAAGTATTCGGCGATCCGGGTGAACCGGACCTCCGCGCCGCAGTTTGAGCAACTGGAAGACGACGGCAACGCGACGCTGATGTTGAACGCGCCGGTGTTTGCGGGAGCTTCGCTCGATCCCGCGACGACCACGTGCGTGCTGCCGGGAACCCTTACGACGGGGATGGCTTGCATGCTGGGCGTGGCGTTTTCGCCTACCGCGCTGGGCAATCCGGCGGTCGGGTCGGCAACGCTGCCCTCGGACGCCGGCGATTCCCCGGCCCTGATCGGGGTCAGCGGCGAGTCGCTCTCGGTCGATCCCACGGCGATCACGGTGAGCTCCAATGTGAACCCGGCGGGGTTCAACTCGCCGATCACCTTTACGGCGCACGTGACGACGCAGGGCAGCAATGTCACCGGGAACGTGCAGTTTTTGGATGGCACCACGGTCATTGGCAGTGGAACGCTGAATGGGTCGCATCTGGCGACGTTTACCACGTCGATCCTTGGGCCGGGGCCGCATACGATCACGGCGTTCTACCAGGGCGACGCGACGAATGCGACGAGCACCTCGGCGGCGATCACGCAGAGTGTGAAGCAGCAGGCGACGGCAGTGTTGCAATCGAGCGCGAACCCCTCTTACGCGACACAGGGAGTGACACTGACGGCGACGGTAACGGGGCACGGCACGGTGCCCACCGGAACGGTGGTATTTACGAGCGATGGGGCAATGCTGGGTACCGTGCCCGTGGACGGCTTCGGCATCGCGGTGCTGACCATCGGGACACTGACGATCGGGCAACACGCCCTGTCGGCAACCTACAGCGGCGATGCAACGAACAGTCCAAGTCAGTCGAACCCGGTCTCACAGATGGTGCAGGGGCAGAGCAGCACCACGGCGCTCTCCGCAAGCGCGGCGTCGATCAATGTTGGCACCTCCGTCGTATTTTCCGTGCAGGTAACCGGGAGCAACACGATGATCCCCACGGGCACGGTCACGTTTAAGGAAGGCGCGGCGGTATTGAACTCGATAACTCTGGATGGCAGCGGCGTGGCCAGCTACCAGACGACCGCCTTCCCGCCGGGGCAGCATACGGTGACGGCGGTTTACGCGGGCGACGCCAACTATGCGAGCAGCACGTCGCCGTCGATAGTCGAAACGGTATTACAAATCGCCACGGCGACCGTGATCACGGCGAGCGCGAACCCTGCTTCGGCTGGATCGAGCTTGACGCTGAGCGCGACGGTGGGCGTAGCTTCCGGGTCCGCCACGGGCGGCGTGATCGCGGGTACGGTGACATTCCTGAGCGGTGGCGTGGTCATCGGGTCCGGCCGCCTCTCGACCAACGGAGTGGGAACACTGACGCTTTCGACGCTCCCGCTGGGGTCCAGTAGCATTACGGCGCAATATACGGCCAGCACGAATTATCTCGGCAGCACGTCGGCCCCTTTCGCCGAGACGGTAGTGCAGGCTACGACGGCGACGGCTCTGGCGACGAGCGTAACGCCTTCCGTAGCCGAAGATGCGATTACGCTGACGGCTACCATAACGGGAACCGGCGGCGTGCCCTACGGCGCGGTGACGTTCATGGACGGCCAAGCAACGCTGGGCGAGGGGGTGCTCGACGCTCACGGAGTCGCTACATTCAGCACCTCCGGATTGACAGTGGGGCTACATCCGCTGACCGCAACCTTCAACGGCGACGCGCTGGACCTGCCGAGCACGTCGGCGGCATTGGGTCAGACGGTAGTGCTGCGGCCAACGACAGATGTGCTGACCAGTTCCGCCACATCGCTTACGGGTGGCCAGCAGGTCACGCTGATCTCGGTGGTGCAGTGGACGGGCGCAATCGTGCCGACGGGAACAGCGGTCTTTTCGGCGGGCGGCACGGTGTTGGGGACGACCCCAGTCGACGGCACGGGCGTGGCGACGCTGACGATCAACCCTCAGGTGGGCCTGACGGATGTCGTCGCGACGTACTCGGGCGCCGCGACGTATGCGGGGTCGGCTTCGACGAATGTGGAGAGTTCGGTTGGGGAGCCATCGCAGTTTACCGTCGGGGTCGATGCGGCGGG
>CAXTRY010000024.1:0-33629 GCA_964246805.1 uncultured Acidobacteriaceae bacterium | reverse complement strand
GGGAGCTGAGCCGGATACCGACACCGGCGGAGTTTGCGGCGAAGCGGGCGGCGGCGGGAGCGAAGTAATCGTGGGACTGTTCAACGCGCCTGAATATGTAAAGACGACCTCTCTTGGAGCGGGAGGGGGAGCCGTCGCTTATGGCAGAAGTTATTTCTGGCGTTCTGTATAGCTTTTACTTTGCTGTCGCGGGTTTTGATGGACGTTGGAAGAGACGCAACGATCGATTGAAGGCTGCTCAACCTACGGATTAGCTTCGGTCAACTCCTCATGGAGAAACCGTGCGACCTCTTCAGAAGAGGGCGCGGTGTAGAGAGCGGGTCGCATCTCGGCGGCTTTGGATCTCCGCATGGTTTCGACCAAGCCGGTGAGGTCCTTCCAGACGAGGGGATCGATCCCTTGACGTGCGGCTATGGTAACTTCGGTCGCCTGGTAGTAGCGGTCGATCCAATAGAAGAAGGTGTGGCGGACGATCTCCTTGTCGAGCGCGCCTCGGCGGAGGAGCAGCGCCATGGTCTCGAAGAAGTCTAGGATCGGTTCGGCTTCAAGGGTGTTCCCGGAAAGCAGGTCACGCGATGCTTTCACGCGCTGGAGCCGCTTGGCGGGACCGAAAAAATCGTTTTCCAGGCGAAAGACGAGGTCGATGGACTGGTTGAAGCGGGCGCGGCGAATCTGCCAGATGAAGGCCGATAGCGCGACGATGATTCCAAGCGAAGAAACGGTAACCGGTAGCCATGCTTGAAGAGTCATCTTCCGATAATAGAGCACGTCGATGCGGCGAACCACGCCATCCGCTTCGCGCGTGGCACAATGGAACTGCTGCTAGAATCGAAGCGCGGCAACACATTTCAGGAGAGATTTCGCAATGGCTTATGTAATCGCAGAACCGTGTATCGGAACGAAAGACTCAGCGTGCGTGGACGCCTGCCCCGTGGATTGTATCCACCCGAAGAAGGATGAAAACGGCTACAGCGACGCCCAGCAGCTGTTTATCGACCCGGTTGAGTGTATCGATTGCGGCGCGTGCGTTCCGGTCTGCCCGGTTTCGGCGATCTATGCGGGCGACGATCTGCCGGAGAAATGGGCGAGCTTCGAAGAGCTGAACGCGGCGCATTTCGGGCGGTAGACGGTTGTGCTTTCATAGTGGAAGAACGCGTGGCTTCGGCTGCGCGTCTTTTCTTTGGACGGCGTTATGGTGACGCGTGTGGGCGAGGCGATTGTGCTGCGGACCTGGCCGTTCCACGAGGCGGACCTGCTCGTTAGCCTGTTTACGCGGGAGCATGGACGTCTCAAGGGCATAGCGCGCCATGCGATGCGGTCTCGGCGGCGGTTTGGCGGCGCACTTGAGCCCATGACGCATGTGCGCGCGACCTGGGCGGAGCGTCCGCGGCAGGAGTTGGCGCGGCTGGATGCGTTCGAGATTCTCTCGTCACCGCTGGCCCGGCCGGTCGATTATGCACGCACAGCCGCTCTTCAACTGATCGCCGAGGTGCTGGAAGAGTTGCCCGAGGGCGCGGTGGACGATGCCGTCTTCCGCCTGTCTCTGGCGGTTCTGGAAGAGTTGCAGGTTGGGCGTATCTGGCTTCCGCTGACGTACTTCGCCCTGTGGATGAACCGTTTAATGGGCTGGATGCCGGAGCTGGGGCACTGTGTCGCCTGCGGGCTGGACCTGCGCGGCGGCCCGGTCTGGTGGACGGCAACGGGCGACGGAGTGACCTGCATGGACGATCGTCGTGGCGGAAGTGTGGCCTTGCCGGTGGCATCCGTGCTGGAAGCCGAGCGAATCTTTCGCGGGACGATCAAAGGGCTGGCGGAAGAGCCCTGGCCACGGACCCGCGCGGCGGACCTGCGACGGTTTGCGGTCGAGATGCTGGAGCGGCATCTGGAGCGGCGACTGGCGAGCGCGCGGGTTTTATGGCGAGTCTAAAGAGCGGCGCAGACCGCACCCATTTAGAATCAGGAAGTTGTTTTCCAAAGCGAGAAGCATGACCGTATCTACAGACAAGAAGCCTTCGACATTTCAGCAGTTGTTATTCACCTTGCAGACTTTCTGGGCGGAGCGGGGATGCGTCCTGCAGCAGCCGTATGACGTCGAGGTAGGCGCGGGGACTATGTCTCCGGACACGTTTCTGCGGGTGCTGGGGCCTAAGCCGGTGCGAGTCGCCTACGCGCAGCCGTCGCGGCGTCCAGCCGATGGACGTTATGGCGAAAACCCCAACCGGCTCTTCCGGCATACGCAATTCCAGGTGGTGTTGAAGCCCCCGCCGGTGCAAATTCAAGAGATTTATCTCCAGTCGCTTGAGGCAATCGGCATCGATCTTCGTGAGCACGATCTAAAGTTTGAAGAGGACAACTGGGAGTGGCCGGTGGGCGGAGCCTGGGGGGTGGGCTGGCAGGTGATGCTGGACGGTTTGGAGATCACGCAGTTCACCTACTTCCAGCAGTGCGGCGGCATGGACCTCGATCCGATCTCGGGCGAAATTACCTATGGTCTGGAGCGGATCGCGGGGTTCCTACAGGACGTGGATTCGATCTACGACATCGTCTGGGCGGTGGAGCCGGATACCGGCAAGAGGACTACCTATGGCGAGATGCGGCTGGCCGAGGAGGAGCAGTTTTCGGCCTATAGCTTCGACTACGCGGACGTGCCGCGGCTGTGGGAGCACCTGAGCTCGTATGAGGCGGAGTGCAAGGCATTGTTGGACCTGACGAAAGAATTCGAAACGATGGATACAGCGCGGCTGCGGCGGTTTCCCGTGCTGGGCGCGTATGAGCTGGCGCTGAAGTGCTCGCATTTGTTCAACCTGCTGGACGCGCGCGGGGCGATCTCGGTGACGGAGCGCGTGGGCTTGATGGCGCGCATCCGGACCTTGGTTGTCGGCACGGCGAAGGCGTATGCTGCGCAGGGCTTGGCGTTGCATGAAAGTGTGAGCGTGTAATGACGGAGTTCTTGTTTGAAATCGGGCTGGAGGAAGTACCCGCGCGGATGATTGCCGGAGCGCAAGCGGAGCTGGAGCGGCGCGTGGTGGCAATGTTGGAGCGCGAGCGCCTGGTCTCCTCGGGCGTGGCGTCGAAGAGCTTTTCGACACCCCGTCGGCTTGCGGTCTGGGTGGAAGAAGTGGCCGGGCGGCAGGAGAATGTCGCGGAAGAGGTGCTGGGGCCTTCGGCCAGGATCGCCTATAAGGAGGGGGTGCCTACACTGGCGGCCGTGGCGTTCGCAAGGAAGGCCGGCGTGCCGGTTGAAGAGCTGAAGACGGTGAGCACCCCGAAGGGCGAGTACCTTCAGGCGACGAGCGTAAGAGCGGGGCGGGGCGCGGCGGAGGTGATCGCGGCGGAGCTGCCAAAGGAACTAGCCGGCATCTATTGGGCCAAGAACATGTATTGGCGCGCGGGCAAGCCGGAGCGGTTCGTCCGGCCAGTACGCTGGCTGCTGGCGCTGCTTGGCCCGGAGGTGGTGCCCGTGGAGTTTGCCGGGTATACCGCTACAAACCTGACCCATGGGCATCGTGTACTCCACGGGGCGGCCCCGATCGCGGTGCAGCGGCCGGAGGAGTACGCGGAGGTGTTGCGGAAGGCGTTTGTCGTGGCCGATGTGGAGACGCGGCGGCATACGATTCGCAAGGCGCTTGATCGCATCTGCCGGACACTGCCCGGGACGCGATGGCGCGAGGACCACGCGCTGGTCGACAAGCTGGCGCACCTGACGGAATGGGCTTCGGACAGGTCGGTGATCGCAGGCAGTTTCGAGCCGGAGTTCCTGGCGCTGCCGGAAGAGGTGCTGGTGACAGTCATGCGCGACCACCAGAGCTATTTTGCCGTGGAAGACAAGAGCGGCAAGCTGGCTCCGCACTTCCTAACCGTGCTCAACACGGAGGCGGACGCGACAGGCGAGGCGGTCATCCGGCACGGGAATGAGCGGGTGCTGCGGGCGCGCTTCAACGATGCACGGTTCTTCTGGGAGTTCGATCAGCGGGTGCCCTTGGTGGACCGCGTTGCTTTATTGGAGAAGGTTACGTTCCAGAAAGATTTGGGAAGTTACGCGGCCAAGACGGAGCGGGTACGCGATCTGTGCCGAAGGCTTGCGGATGTGGCTTACGGTCGTGGTTTCGCGGTGGATTACAACTCGCTGCTTGATGCGGCATCGTTGGCCAAGGCCGATCTAACGACGGAGTTGGTAAAGGAGTTTACCGAGTTACAAGGCATAGTTGGCGGGCTCTATGCTCGGGCAGAAGGCCAAAGCGAGAAGGCCGCAGATGCAATCTATGACCACTACAAGCCGATCTCGATGGAGGCATCCATCGCGAGGACGCCGGAAGGCCAGCTTTTATCGATTGCGGATAAGGCCGATACGATCGCGGGGATGTTTTCGCTGGGTCTGGAACCTACCGGATCGAAGGACCCCTTCGCATTGCGGCGCGCGGCGAATGGGATTGTAAAGACGTTAGCGGAGAGCGAAATGCCGCTGCTCTTGAGTGAGATCACGCGAATGGCGGAGTCTTATGACGGCAAGATAATTGCGTTCCTGGGAGAGCGGCTGGCGTTTTACTTGCGGGAAGCGCGTGGACATACCTATGACGTCGTTGACGCTGTACTTGCTGTCAGCGGCGATGATGTACGCGATGCAATGGCAAGGGCGGAGGCTGTCACCGAGATTCGCGGATCACAGGATTTCGCGTCGATTTGCGAAGCGTTCAAGAGGATGAAAAATATCGTTGTGCAAGCCCTCGGAAATAAGCTGGCGGTCGGTCCATTTTCTTTATTCTTCGCAACTGAGTTTGAGGCGAACTTCTGGATAGAAATAAATAATGCCGGGGATGCATTCTCAAAGGCCTGCGATGTGCGGGACTATAGGATCGCTCTCCAAAAGCTGGCGGCTCTGCGTCCTATTATTGATAGCTACTTCGACAACATCATGGTGATGGTCGAAGAGGAGCATGTTCGCGCCAATCGGCTTGGAACCCTTGACTATCTTCTAACAACATTTCTACGTATCGCGGACTTTTCTTTGCTCGTGACGCCGGGCTAATGCAGCCGCTGCAAGCTGGCGATCAGCTTTTCGGCCAGCGGTTCGCCCGATTCCGTCCAGAGCAGGCGGCTGGAGATCCCGCAATGCTTCTCCACCGAAAGGGTAAACGCCAGCAGCATCTCGATGTTTTGCTGGATGCGTTCGGCGGCCAGTTCGTCGAGTTCGGTGTCTTCAAGAATCCAAGGCGTGTCCAGGCCAAAATCGACGCGTATGTGGCCGTTCTGGTCGAAAGAGGCGTCATCGAACTCCGGCCCAAAGCCGAAGATGCGTACCGTGGCAGGCTCGAGCGCCCAGGCGGTCTCCAGTCCGTCTTCCCCTTCGGTGAGCGTGGGCGACCAGAGCTTCCAGCGCATCTCGAACTCATAAGCCATGTCTTCATGGAGCTGCTCGGTCGCTTCGGCGACGGCACTTTCGATCATCGAGGCAGAGGTCTCCTCCGCGCGGGTGTCGAGCACATAGATGCGCTGGTATGTCGGCGACTCGGTAAAGCCGATAGGGTAGACGGAGGCAGCGGCGACACGCTTTTCCTTGCTGATGAGGGCAAACTGACGCATCACGGCGATCAGCTTGGCGGGCAGATCGTCGAAGCGAAAGTTGGGGAACCAAAGGCTGAGGTAGAGCTGATCGGCCATGCTCCCAGTCTATCGTCCCGGCGGGGGCGGCGTGGGTGAGAAGATGGAGTTGATGGCGATCTCGATGAAGCGGCTGCGGGTGGGATTGGTCTTGGGAGCCGCGCTGCTGATGCTGACGATCGCCGGGTTCCTGGGCTATGCGCGTTACCGGACGCACCGCTTCCTCGCCGGTCTGCCGGGCAGGCTGGGGATCGATATTCGTCGAGAGACCAACGGCTATACCTTTTCCAAATCCGTAGGGCCTAACACGACGATGACGCTTCACGCGTCGAAGGCGGTTGAGCATAAAGACGGCAAGCTGACGCTGCACGATGTCAGCATGGTGCTCTACGGCCGCAAGCAGGATCGCGCGGACCGCATCTCCGGCGCGGAGTTTGAGTACGACCAGCAGACGGGCGTCGTCCGTGCGATGGGCGAGGTGCATATCGACCTGCAGGCTCCGGCGCGCGGTCAGCCGGGAATGCCTACCCAGATCTTGCCGGAGGACAAGGGCGTTATCCACGTGAAGACGAGCGGCCTGGTCTTCCTCCAGAAGCTCGGTATTGCGGCGACCGACCAAGAGCTGGAGTTTCAGTTTGGCGCCATGACGGGCCGCGCGCATGGCGCGGAGTATAACTCCGATACAGGCATGGTCATCCTGCAATCGGCGGTCGAAGCGCATGGCGAGGAGCACGGCGCGCCGGTTACAATTCATGCCGCTCATGCGGAGCTCGATCGGCCGAAGCTGCTTGTGACGGCCACCGACGTCTTGTACAGCTCCCCTACGCAAAGGGCGAGCGGCAATCAGGTAGTGGTGCATCTGCGGAACGACAGCTCGCCGGAGCGGATCGAGGCGGACGGCCGTGTGCAGCTGGCGAGCGCGGCGGGAGGATCGGTGACGGCACCCCATGCCGAGGCGCTGCTGACCGCAAAAGGGCAGGCGGAGAGCGCTCATCTCTTCGGCGGCGGCGGCGGCGTGAATTACCAGGAAAAGGGAGCCCTGCGCGAAGTCCATTCGCAGTCTGAAGACGCACGAATAGCCTTTGACGCGAAGGGGAAGGCGCATACGGTACTGCTGACAGGCAAGGTGCTCGTGGTGGAACGTGCGCGGCCGACGCTGAATGCCGCCTGGAGCGGAAGGGATGCGATAGCTGGACGGATGAACTTTGCGCTCGACGACGGTGTGTTGCGCGAGGTGGAGGCCAACGAGGCGGCCCGCGTGACGCTGCGGGACGCGGCTGGGGTAAGCGAACTTGCGGGCGAGACGCTGCGCGGGCACTTCGTCGGCGGTGGAAAGACGGCTCAATTGACCGATCTTCACGCGACAGGGCACACGAGCCTGTATCGCCAGCTAGCCGATGGTGCGGAGCAGACGAGCGCGGGGGACACGCTCGATATCACGATGCGTCCGGGTACCCCCGCCAAAGATGACCCCGCACAGGCAATCAGCCGTGCAACACAGTCAGGTCATGTGGTGCTGACGAGTAAGGCGTCGCCGAAAGCCGGCACGAAAGCTACCGCCGACAACAGTCGCGCGACGGCGGAGCTGGCTGTCTACGACGGCGCGTCCGACCATGTGACGCTAACCGGCGCGGTGGAGATTGTCGACAAGACGGGGCGCGTCTCCGCCGACAGCATCGTGCTGGAGCGCGCAAGCGGCGACGCGGAGGCTGTCGGCGCGGTAAAAGCTACCTATCTGCAAGCGGGCGCGGCGAATGGCCAGCCGCCGGTTCCGGTGCATGTGATCGCGGACGGGGCGGAGCTCCTGCATGACGCTCAACGAGCGATCTTCCGGGGCATAGGCCGCCCGGCGCGCATATGGCGGGCGGGATCGCAGGTGGAGGCTCCAATGCTGGAGCTGGATCGGTCCGCGCGCACCTTGACCGCCCATGGCGAGCGCATTGTAGCGGGAACACCGGTACATTCCGTGCTCGAAGAGGAGAAGCCGGGCACTAGTGGAAAGCCGCTTTCGCCGGTTCGCGTTGCCAGCCGCACCATGGTCTATCGCGACGAGGAACGGCGAGTGGAGTTCGCGGGCGAAGTGCTGGTTGAGGATGCTGATGGCACGGCGCGTGCGTCGGAAGCGACAGCCTACCTGCAATCGGCTCAACCATCGGCCCAGCAGCCCAATGGGACCGCGAAGGTTACGCCTGCTACCGCGCCCGGTTTATCGCTCGGCGGCGGCGTGGAACGGATCGTCGCCAGGGGTCAGGTCAGGCTGGAGCAGCCGGGTCGCCGCGCCACGGGTGAAGAGCTGGTTTATACGGCAAAGGATCAACTCTTCGTATTAACTGGAACTCTGTACGCGCGGCCGCGTCTGATGGATGAGACACAAGGCACGGTAACCGGGCAGACGCTCAGCTTTCACAGTGGGGATAAAGCCGTTACCGTGACCGGAGGAGTAGGGGAACGGGTGCAAACGGTGACGCGGGTAAAACAGCGGTGAACGGTGCCAAGACCCGAATGCCGAGAAATGTTTCACGGGGCGCGGCGACGAACGCTTTCGCAGGTTCACCGGCCGGCCTTCCGGGACGGACACTCGCAACGCAGGAGATCAGCAAAGCCTACGGTGGACGACAGGTGGTGCGCGGAGTCTCGATTGAAATCGCACAGGGCGAAGTCGTCGGCTTGCTGGGCCCGAACGGCGCGGGTAAGACCACCAGCTTCTACATGATCGTCGGCCTGGTGCGGCCCGACGCCGGGCGCGTTCTCGCCGATGGCAGAGACATTACCGAGCTGCCGATGTATCTCCGGGCGCGCGACTACGGCATCAGCTATCTGCCGCAGGAACCATCTGTCTTTCGCAAGCTCACCGTGGAGGAGAACATCCTCGCGGTGCTGGAAGCGCGGCAGCTAAGCTGGGAGAGCCGCCGTACCCGCACCGAAAACCTGATCGAGCAGCTAAGCCTGGGGCATGTGCGGAAGACGCGCGGGTATGCTCTCTCGGGCGGGGAACGGCGGCGTGTGGAGATTGCCCGCTGTCTGGCTATCCAACCGGCCTTCATCCTGCTCGACGAGCCGTTCTCGGGCATAGACCCCATTGCTGTACTGGAGCTGCAAGAGATCATCTTCGCGCTGAAGGCTAGTGGCATCGGTGTGCTCATTACGGACCATAACGTCCGCGAAACGCTCTCGGTCACCGACCGGGCGTACATCATCGCCGAAGGCAAGATTTTCAAGACCGGCACCCCCCGAGAGCTGGCCAACGATCCCGAGGTGAAACGTCTGTATCTAGGCGAGGGGTTCTCAATGGATTGAGAGACTGGGATTGAGAGACAGGCAGTGTCACAAATCGACACACTCTCATTTTGGTAACGTGCCTTCGATTACGTTTAAGTTCGAACAGCCAGGCGGAAGTATAGACTGGAGTCCAAGCCAGCAAGTGTATGTCCAAACTGAAGGCAACGCGCCGGCGAAGATTTCGAGCACTCTAGGGGCCTGAAGTGTATCTGCAACCTAAGCTCAACATGAAGCTGTCCCAACGCCAGGTACTCACGCCCGGGCTGGTGCAGATGGTCAGTGTTCTGGCGCTGAACAAACTTGAGTTGAAAGACATGATCAACTCCGAGATGGTGGAGAATCCCGTCCTCGAAGAGCTCGAAGAGTCCGCGTTGTCGCTTGAAGAGCGCTCCGGGATTGAGGGCGAGCGAGAGCGGTCGGCCGAGGACCTTGCCGCCGAGACCCGCACCGAGAAAGATCCTTTCGACGAGATCGACTTCGGCAGTTACTTTCAGGATTACCTCGATCCCGGATTTCGCACTGCTTCCAACTTTGAAGAATCGGATAAGCCCTCTTTTGAGCATTTCCTGTCGCAACCGGGACGCCTGAGCGACCATCTGGAGTGGCAGCTCGGCTCATTGACGCTGCCGCCGCCGGTGCGCACCGCGACCGAGCTGATCGTCGGCAATCTTGACGAGAACGGTTACCTGACAGCTTCTGACGAAGAGCTCGCCGAGGCGCTCCTGCAACTTCTAAGCGAACGAAACGAGCCCATCCCCTTCGAACGCGGAGGCAAGAGCCGCCCCGCGCCGCTTTGGATCGAGCAGCTCGCGCAGACAAAAACTGCGGGGCGCGGCGAGCTGGTTAACACTCATGCGGTGCAGCTTGCCGCCGCCGCGGCTCAGGCCGAAGACCTCGGCGTCTACAAACTCTGTGTCGAAGTGGTGCGCGAGGCTCGTGCCATCATCCATCAGCTTGACCCGCTCGGCATTGGCGCGCGCGACCTCCGGGAGTGCCTGCTGATCCAGGTATGTGCCCAAAAGCGTGAAGCCGAGATGGTGCTGCGCCGACGGCAGAAGATGGTACCTATCCGCGACGAGGCCGACGAAGACGCAGCTACCTGCGAGATCGACGCAGCGGAGATGCCTCAACTGGCCGCCGCTCCTGCTCAGACAGACACCTTCGAGATCGCGATGCATATCGTTTCGCATCATTTATCCCTGTTACAGAAGAAGGATATGCGCGAATTGACGAAAGGTTGCGGGCGGGCGGCGGATGAAGTGCAAGCCGCCGTCGACTTCATCCGCACCCTCGACCCCCGCCCGGGCCAACGCTACAACCGGAGCGAGACGCGTCTGATCGAGCCGGACGTTGCTTTTATCAAGCGTGATGCCGAGTATGTCGTGCTGATGAATGAAGAGGATTTGCCGGTCCTCCGCTTGAACCAGGGTTATCGCAAAATGCTCCGGCAAAAACAGACCGAAAAAGACGTCAAGGAGTACGTCAAGGAGCGGTATAAGTCCGCCATCCAGCTGTTGCGGAACATCGAGCAGCGCAAGAACACCATTGTGCGGACGTGCGAGGTGATCGTGCGGCGGCAAGGCGAGTTCCTGGAGCATGGCGAGCAGTCGCTGAAGCCCATGATGATTAAGGAGGTGGCGGAGGAGATCGGCGTCCATCCCTCAACCGTGAGCCGGGCCGTCGCCAATAAATACGTCCACACGCCGCAAGGGGTTTACGAGCTGCGCTTTTTCTTTACCGAGGGTGTAGGCGGCCCCGAGGGCGCGGATTTGCCGCTCGTCCTACTTAAGCGCAAGGTCAAAAAACTGATTGAGGACGAAGATCCGCGCAAGCCTCTGACGGACGATTTCCTGGCAGCCGAACTGCAACGGCAAGGCATTCAAGTCACCCGGCGCACCGTGGCCAAATATCGCGAAGACCTCCAGATTCCCAGTACCCACCAGCGCCGGGTGCGTTAGCCATAGTGTGTGGCATGACGGGAGTCTTTGGTGTAGAACTTTAATCCGAGGTGAAGATAGCATGAACATTGAGTACACCGGACGGCACACCACTATTCATC
Source organism: uncultured Acidobacteriaceae bacterium (assembly GCA_964246805.1). GTDB lineage: Bacteria > Acidobacteriota > Terriglobia > Terriglobales > Acidobacteriaceae > Edaphobacter. The sequence continues at coordinate 22,693 of CAXTRY010000024.1, read as the reverse complement.
CGCATTTGAAAGCCAAGGCCGAAGAGGGTTTGGCGCGCATCGCAATCGTTCTCGATCGGGCTTCTTCCGCCCATGTCATCTTTACCGAAGACAAGCATCGCATGATCGCCGAAGTAACGGTTTCGGCGGCTGGTCACGATCTTGTCGCCACCTGCGAATCTACCGAGATGGCCACCGCCCTCCACGACGCGCTCGCCAAGATTGAACAGCAGGCTATCCGGTTGAAGGGCCGGTCGACGACCCTCAAGCGCCATCCGAAAGACGATAAGAACGCCACCAATGTGGCTGCCGCCGAACTTACCGCTTAGCGTTCTGCAACGCGGGACGCGGACCGAAACGGAACAAGGTGCGTTCAACGATCCGTCGGTCCGTCATCCCATGGCCCTCACTAAGCGACGCTGTTTTTTTCAATGACACGGTGGAAGTATTCGCTTGAAAGTTTCGGCGTTCGCTTTTGTGTTTTGAAGTCGACATACGTCAGCCCGAAACGCTTGGCGTAGCCGTCGGCCCACTCATAATTGTCGAGCAGGCTCCAACAGAAATAGCCCTTTACGGGGACGCCCTCCGCCGTACCGCGTTGCAACTGCGTTAGATAGTTACGCAGGTACATTACACGGTCGATGTCCAGAATCTCCCCCTTGGCGTTGGGGATGTCGATCGCCGAGCAGCCGTTCTCGGTGATGTAAATCTCCTTGATGCCCCAGACCTCCGCCGCCAGCTTCGGCGTCCAGTAAAGCGACTCCGGTCCCACCTTGAGCCATGGACTCAGCATCGCGGGGAAAGAGGACGGCATCTGAACGCTCTCGTATCCTTTGGCCGAACCGTCAGCGCGGATGTACTCCGGCCCGTAGATGTTCAGGCCGACAAAGTCTAGCGGTGAGCCGATCGCCTTCATCTCGTCCGGCGTGAAGTGTGGAGCGTCCGCGCCCATCGTCTTCAAATGCAGGTCCGTATAACGGCCTTCCATGATCGCCGTAAGGAACGTGGCGTTCTCCTCGCGAAGACCGGTTCGTGTCGCGGCAACGTGCACCGGGCTGTCGATCACCGGCACGCAAGCCCTCACATTGCTGGCCAAGCCGATTTTCGTGCCTGGACGCGCGCTGGCCCGAATCGCCTGCACCGCGAGCCCATGGCCCAGGATGGCATGGTGGCTGGTTTGCGCCAGGGCTTTTGCTCCCAGCTTCAATCCCGGCGCGTGATCGCCACTGCCATATCCGTTGCCGATAAAGACCTCGATCTCGTTCATGGTCATAAAGTGTTTGACACGGTCGGAGAGCTTGCCGGCTGTGTACCCGGCGTATTCCGCAAAGCGCTGCGCCGTGTCACGGTTCTGCCAACCGCCCTTATCCTCAAGCGGCTGCGGCAGGTCCCAGTGGTAGAGGGTGCAGTAGGGTGCAACGCCGTTCCGCAGCAACTCGTCAAGGAAGCGATCGTAGTAGTCGAAACCCTTCGGATTGAGAGCGCCCGCGCCGGTGGGATAGATACGCGGCCAAGCCACCGAAAAACGGCACGTCTTCAGCCCCAGCGCCTTCATCAGTGAGATGTCTTCCTTGTACCGGTGATAGCTGTCATCGGCGACGTCGCCGGTGTCTCCTTTGTTGGTCTTGCCGGGAGTATGCGAGAAGGTGTCCCAAATGGAGACGCCGCGTCCGTCTTCTTTGACAGCGCCTTCCACCTGGTAAGAGGCCGTAGCCGACCCCCAGAGGAAGCCTTGCGGAAAGCCGCGCGTGCCCGTTGTGCCGGAGCTGGAAGAAGTCTGGGCAAGCACTTCGCTTTTTGGCAGCGAAAGAAGACCGGCGGTCGAGGCGGCTAGGCGAGCAAAATTTCGACGGGATACAAGAGGCATGGAACTCCTAAGGCGATTCAGCAGAATGGTCGACCGCGTCCCTACCTTACCATCGCGGATAGACCAGGCGAAAGGAAGAAGTACGCTCCCCAAACCATTCCGTAACATGGCCATGCCGGCTATCTAGGAGCAAGGCGAAAGATTGTGCGGAAGGGGCCTATGACGTTGCGTGGACTTTCCTCCACGAGGGACGGAAGGGTGAACAGGCCTTGTTCGACGATTATTTGATTGACACACATCCTCTCTCCCCATAGATTGTACAAAACGCAATCAATCTATCCGGGCCAGTGCTTCTTAGAAAGCATATGGTGATCCCTTTTCCACCGCCACATGGCACGGCACTTTTGTGCCACGCCGGACCGTACCTCAATTTATGAACTTCGAGGAACCTCTATGCCGCGCTTGCTCCGGATGACTTTTCTTGTACTTCTGCTTTTGCCATTTTCTTTAAGCACATGGGCGCAGACCTTTCGCGGGACCCTTAACGGTCTGGTTGTGGATGGCCAAGGCGCGGTGATTGCCGACGCAGCAGTCCAACTGGTGAACCCGGCGACCGGCGTCGTCTTGAACGACAAATCAAACAAGGCGGGAGAGTTCAACTTTCCGGAGTTGCCTGTAGGGACCTATGAGCTTACCGTCAACTTCGCCGGTTTTCAGACCAAGAAAATTCAGGCCATCGATATCGCCGTCACGAAGGTCACGACGCTGAAGGTTGAGTTGAGCATCGGCTCAGAGGCGACCGTTGTGGATGTAACCGCGAATGGCGTGCAGACCGACACGGAATCCGCCGCGCTCGTCGCCGTCATCGATTCCAAATCCGTACAAGAGATGCCGATGAATGGACGCAACTTTACCCAGATGACCCATTTCACGCCGGGTGCCAGCGCGGTGACAAACTCCGTCAACGGTTCGCGCACGACCAGCATCAATTTCCAAGTGGACGGAGCCGATAACGTCGATCCGTGGCTGGGGATCGTAGCCTCCAACCAAGGCGGTATCCAGAGCGTCGCCGGCGGCCTGATCCCCATCGAAGCTATCGACCAGTTCTCCGTGCAGGCCGGAGGCGAGGCAGATCAGGGCCGTAATGCCGGGGCGAACTCCAACATGGTGCTTCGTTCCGGCACAAACCAGATTCATGGCGATGTCTTCTACTTCGACCGCAACGAGTTCTTTGCCGCCATCTCGCCGGTCGCGCCCGCGGGTTCGCGAAAGCCCTTTATCCGTAACCACCAGGGCGGCTTTACCCTGGGCGGTCCCATCTGGAAAGACCACACCTTCCTCTTCGCCGCCGGTGAGATACAGATTGCCAAGGTCAACGCCGCGCTGACCGATACCGTCATCTCCGACGCATGGATTGCCGCCGGCACGGCCAATCTCGCTAAATACGGTCTCCGTCCGAATCAGCTGAGCCTGAACCTCTACAAGCTGCTGTACCCAGCTGAGTCGAAGGGTGGCCCGGCAACCGTCAGCAATTACTTTGCCCAAGGCACCTCCAACTACAACAGCTACAACGGCATTCTCAAGATCGATCATCGCTTCAACGATAAAGAACAGCTTTCGGTGCGTTATCTCGGCACGACCGGTCGACAGACCGCGCCCACCGCCTCGGACTACGCGGAATATTTCCAGACCGCGCCGATGCATATTCATAACTTCTCCGTCATCCAGACATCGGTCATCAACAGCAAGCTGCTGAATGTCCTGACCTTTGCCACCAACTACTTCCTGCAGACCTTCAACGATGCGGATCAGAACTTCAATCCGCAGGCGAATGCCGGTCTGAACCTGGGTATCGCTCCCGGCATCATCGCGGCGGGCGCGCCCTCCATCCTGGTCACGGGCTTCGACCAGACGGGAGCGACCCAGCCCTCGGGCCGCACCGATGTGACAGGTCATGTGACCGACAACTTCCATTGGACGGTCGGTCGCCATCAGCTGAAGTTTGGCGGCGAGTACCGCCACTCCAACGTCAACCAGCTCTATTTCTCCAGCGCGCGCGGAACCTTTTCCTTCGACGGCTCGCGCGGTCCATGGGGGGCAGCCGGTACGAACCTCTCCGCTGTCTCGGACTTTCTGAACGGCACGCCGACCAACTCTTCCGGGGCAAGACTCCTACAGGGGAAGGCGCAGCGTGTCTGGACGTTGAACACTGAAGACTTCTGGGCGCAGGATGACTTCCAGGCGACAAAAAAGCTCAGCTTGAATTATGGCGTCCGCTACACCATTCCGGGCGTCATCCAGGCGGCCGCCGACGATATCTACCAGTTCGTTCCCGGCGCGACGCCCGGATTTCAGAAGGGCTACTACCCGGAGTATTACGGTGGGGTCGCTCCACGCATCGGCTTTGCTTTCTCGCCTTTTGCGGACAATACAACTGTCATTCGCGGCTCTTACGGCATCTTCTACGACTTTCCCGCCATGAGCAGCTGGATTACAGGGACTACTACCAACGGAGGAGCCAACTACGCCCAGAACAATCCGGCCGGACCGGACGCCGCCGCGATCTTCGTCCAGAATAACGTCCAATGGACGGTCAACGTAAACCCGTTCGCCAGCACGAATGCCCCGCAGGTCGGCGCCTTCGGCGTCAACGAGAACTTCAAGATGCCTCGCGCTACCGTAGCCAGCGTCAACGTCGAGCAGCAGATATCGAAATCGACGCTCTTTACCATTGGCTATGTCGGCTCTTTCGGTCAGCACCTGGAGGTGCTTTACGACATCAACCAGCCAGTGGCCAGCGGAACAGCTACGGCGAATGCACGGCCTTACTTGCAAACGACGTTCCCGAATGAAAATGCCGCCTTCGCCGGCAAACCCCTCGTCGGCATTAACCAGCTGAACTTCGAGGCGGCTTCAAACTATCACTCGCTTCAGGCGACTGTCCGGCAGGCGGCGTGGAAGGGTGTCCAGACCACGCTCAACTACACCTTCTCGAAAGCGTTGGATGATGCCTCAACCAATACCACGCCGATGAATAGCTACAACCTTCATCAGGACTACGGTACCAGCACCTTCGATAACCGTCACCTGCTCAACGGTTTTGTCTACTACACCGTTCCTCCACTCTTCCACGCCGTGCCGAAGCTCTCCAAGGGTTTCCAACTCAATGCCATCTACACGTATTCAAGCGGCATCCCGGCCAGCCCGCAGTACACCACCAACGTCGATGGCACCGGCGAACTGAAGGATCGGCCGAACTACACCGGGATCAATCCCTACAGCGGAGGAACGCCGATCGCCACCAGTACCGCCAGTGGTCGGCAGTATCGCTGGTTCAACCCTGTCGCCAACGGCTCCTTCACCACGCCGGCGGCGGGCACCTACGGCAACGAGCAGCGCGATGCCTTTACCGGTCCTAACTTCCGCACCGTGGATATTTCCATCTTTAAACACACCCCCATTACGGAGAGGTTAATGTCGGAGTTCCGCGTCGAGATCTTCAACGTCTTCAACTTCAACAATTTCGCCAATCCAGGCGTCAATCCCGCGAGCAGCACCTTTGGCCTTATAACCAATACTCGCAACGGCGCGGCCGCACCGGGTATCGGGTACGGCGAACCGTTCAATATCCAGTTCGCACTCAAGCTGAGCTTTTAACTGCCATCGCACGCACAACAGGGAAGACGGGAGCACCATGACACTGACCGCATCCAGCACTGCCGTTGTTACAGCCCTTCTGGCCGCCGCGCTTCCCGTGGCGGCTCAGGAGGGAACTCCTGAAAAGGTCGATCTCAAGGTTCTTCATGAGATCAAGACTCAGGCGTTTCAGCATTCGCAGGTCATGGACGACCTCTTCTATATCTCGGATGTCTACGGTCCGCGCGTCTCGGGATCGCCGAACCATCGCGCCGCCGCGGAGTGGATCATGACCCGGCTGAAGTCATACGGTCTGCAGAACGTGCACCTGGAGCCCTGGGGTCCTTTCGGTAACTCCTGGCAGTATAAGAAGTTTTACGGCGCGCTTGTCGAACCGAATTACGCTCCGCTGATCGGCTTTCCGCTTGCATGGACGCCCGGCACCGGAGGGCCTGTCACCGCTGAGGCCATGCTCGCGCCCATCCACACACAGGCCGACTTCGACCAGTACCGGGGCAAGCTCAAGGGGAAGATCGTCCTGATCGCCGATCCGAAAACGGTTCTGATGCACACGGAACCCGAGGCTCACCGGCTTACAAACGAAGAGCTTGAGGCGCGCGGCATCGTACCCGATCCTTCACGTCTCGGCGCGTTCGGCGGCGGAGCACAACGGCCCGTCGCACCCGCGCTTCCTCCCGGCGGTGCCCTGAAGCTTCGCAACGATACCAGCAAATTTCTCTCCGATGAAGGCGTCCTGGTGGCTGTCAACTACGGCACCGGCGGCGATGGCGGTACGGTCTTTGCCAGCTTCGGCGGCTCGCAGGACCCGAAAGACCCCACACCGCCGCCCATGGTCGCCGTCACGCCCGAGCATTACAACCGCATCGCCCGGCTGATTCAGCATGGCATGACCCCCAGGGTCACCTTTGACATTGAGGCCACTACGTATAAAGACGATCCGATGGGTTTCAACGTCATCGGCGAGATCCCCGGTACTACCAGGAAGGACGAAATTGTAATGCTCGGTGGCCACCTGGACTCCTGGCAGGGCGGCACGGGAGCGACGGATAACGGCACCGGCTCCTCCGTCGCGATCGAGGCTGTTCGTATTCTCACCTCGCTGCACAAGCCCATGGCTCGCACGGTCCGCATCGCCCTGTGGGGCGGGGAAGAGGAGGGCCTCCTCGGCTCGAAGTTCTACGTGCAGCAACATTTCGCGCCTCGTGACACCATGAAGCCCACTTCCGAGTACGCCAAGCTCGATGCGTATTACAACGACGATACGGGAAGTGGGCGCTTTCGCGGTATCTCCGCCGACGGCAACGATGAGATCGCCTCCATCTTCAGGCAGTGGTCCGCGCCGGTCCGCGACCTTGAGTTCCAGGCGGTCGCCGGAGCCACGGGCGCGCCTACACTTCAGCCCGGCGGAACCGACTCCACTACCTTCTCCTGGGTTGGCCTCGACGGCTTCGGATTTCAGCAGGACCCGCTTGAATATGGCAGCCGTACCCATCACTCCAACATGGACCTGTACGACCGTGTGCAAGCCGGCGACGTGATGCAGGGCTCGGCGATCGAAGCATGGTTCGTCTATAACACCGCGACGCGGCCGGAGATGCTGCCGCGCCTCGACACGCCGCTGCCGCTCGATACCAACAAAAGTGTAGCAAACCGGGAGTAGCCGGCGGTGACATGCTATCTAGCCCTAACCGAGACAAGCCGAGGCAGATAGAAGCGGAAGAAGGCCTCTGGGCTGGAGTGTAGGCAGACTTGCGCATTCGGAGGGCCTGCTTCCCGCCGGGTAAAGCCTTGCGCGTCGACCCGGATACGAATTGGCTCCATGGGGCAAAGCTGAGGCTGCAGCAGCCACGCGATAGTCATTGGATCGAACAACGTCGGCGTCTGCTGGCCCCATTGCGCGTACAGCAAGGTCAACGCATCGGTATAGGCATTGCCCTGCTGGAAAAGAAATGCCCGCATTACCTCATCCAGCTTCAGCTGCGTGGAGTCCAATGGAAGCACGTACACCGGAACACCGGAGGCGAAGAGCTTTTGCGCCGAAGCGGGATCGTTGCGGATGTTCCATTCGGCATCCGGTCCATGCACCTGCCCCGTGTCCAAGTCGCCGTAACCACGGCTGATCGATCCGCCCATGATGACCACCTGTTTGAGCCGCGCGAAGGTGACGGGATCTTTGTCGATCAAATCGCCCAGGTTGACCAAAGGCCCAATCGCTACCAGCGTAATCTCACCGGGTGCTCGTTTAATCTGCCGCTGTAGAAAAGCCACCGCGTCTTCATGCGGCTTGTTGCCGGTATAAGCTTCGGCGTAAGGCCGCTGCGAGAACACCGTAGCGTCTGCCGTGGTCCGACCGACCGCAACGGGAATGTCGCCGTGGCCTGTCTCGGCCAGTAAGCGATCCAGCAGCTTCGCTCGCAACCTGGTGTCGCCGAACGCTGTTGTAAAGCCAAGTACCTTCAATTCCGGGCTGCGCAGCGCAAGTGTGACAGCAAAGGCATCGTCGATGTCGTCGCCGATATCCGTGTCGATGATGACTTTTAGAGGAGCGGCGGGGATGGATTGTCCCCGCGCATTCAAAGCAAACATCGCCTGCGCGACACAGGCAGCGATCCCGAGCTTGGAGTAAAACCTCTTCATTGCAACCGAGAGTAGCACGAGTCTCGCCGCACCCAAGCGAGCAAAGCGCGATGTGATGCTGTCTTCGAGTTTCGATAAGCCACCATGATTGTTTGTGGAGTTTAGGTGTGTGGGGGGGGTGTGCCTCGTAGACCTGTCCGATGCGACAATAGCCGAAGACCGTGCCCGTGCTTTCATGGCCAAACGCCGTGTACACACCGTCACCGCCATGGAAAGTCGCCCCGAACTGTCCCTTAAGCCTGCATCCGTGTATCCGAAGGACCCTTATGCAACGCGGTGCCCTCATTCTCTGCCTTGTTCTCTGCGCCACCCTTCGCGCCTGGGGCCGCGCCCATCCGCTCGCCCCCATCCCCGCGGAAATGGCTTCCTCCCATTACACGGTCACCGTCGATGGCCGGCCCACGCCTGTCCTTCATGCCGCCCTCAATCTGTACTTCCTCAACTTCGATGCCGGTAAACGTATTAAGATCACGGTCACCGCCGACACCGACGGCTTCTGGGCGAAAGGTGTCGAGGTGCAGCCATGGCGGCTCAACATCCGTCCGCAGGTGCGGGAAAGAACCATCTCCTTTACTCTCGCCGGTCCCGCGCAAATCTCCATCTCGCGCCCAGGCGACTATCTTACGCAGGCCGAGATGCTGTACCTCTTCGCCAACCCACCCGAGCAGCACTCGCCGTCTGCCTCTGCAGCAAACCTTCGTTACTTCGGCCCGGGCGTCTACCGCGAAAACATCGACGCGGCTTCCGGGGACAATATCTATATCGCTCCCGGCGCGGTCGTCTTCGGCTCGCTCAATATCTGGGGCGTCGATCGCGTCCATGTCTTCGGCAGAGGCACGATCGTCTACGATGGCCCACAGAACCCGGCGGACGATGACGGCTGGATGCACAAACGCAACTGGCACGGCATTGTCATGGATAACGCTCACGATATCGTCATCGAGGGCATTACCTGTATCGTCCGCAGCCGCACCTGGCAAATCCAGATGAAAGACTCGCGCCGCATCGTTTTCGACAACATAAAAGTTATTGGAGCGAACACCGGAAACGCCAACGCCGATGGCATGGACTGGCTTGGCGGGGGCGATACGGTCGTGCGTAACAGCTTCTTTCGCGCTGCCGACGACATCTTCGCGATGCAGACGAGCTGGGAGGGCTACGGGCCCAGCGCTTTTGCCGTTCAAGGCTCACCCGTCACCAACATTACCGTAGAAAATTCCGTTCTTTCCACCAGCATCTCGAACATCGTCCGCGCCGGCTGGCCGGAAAAGAACTTCGAAGGCGGCAACTTTCAGATGCGTCACTCCGATGTCCTCCACATGGGACTCGGCGGCTGCGGCATCCCCTTTGCCCTGATGGAGCTCTGGGCAGACCCCCACGGCCGTGGCGAAAGCGCCGGCTTCCACTTTCAGGACATTCGCCTCGAAGACTGGTACTCCCTCACTCAACTCCGTCAAGCGGCTCCCGGGAGCCTCAAGGACGTCACGTTCACCGATATTGCTGCCTACGAACTCCCCTCGCGCGTTCCCTCCGCTCTCTCCGGGCAAGTCGAGGGCGTCTCCTTCGACAACATCCACATTGCGGGAATGCGGACCACACACGAAGCCACTCTCCCGTTAGACCGCACCGAAGGCGCTTTCCCATCCCTGGTCGCGCAGACCGGTCCGAAGGCGCATATTGTCTTCCCCGAAGGTCTCATACCGCCCAACCGGAGAGTGCGCTTTCAGGCAGTTGCGGACGGTATAGACGCGAGCAGCTACACCTACGAATGGCTTTTCGGTGATGGTACCCGCGCTCGCGGACCTAATGTTAACCATCGATTCCCCGATACAGCCGGAACCCTTTACGACGGTACGGGACGATTCCGCGTTCTCCTTCACATCACCGCGCCCGGCGACCGCCACACCTGGCTCTACCAGCCTGTGGTGATTTCAGACGCTCTCCTTCCTCCCCAAACCATATCCGCGCTCACACCCGGCATCTCGTATACCTATTCCGAACTCGACGTAAACGACGTCTCTACGGATGCCATGACCGGGAATGCCGCTACCGGGAATATCGCTACCGGCACCCAGCCTACATTTGCCGTCCCCCCTCCGCATGGTGACGAAGATTACTCCTTTACACTTGACGGCATCGTCCAGGCACCCGCTGACGGTACTTACACCTTCGTCGTCTTCGCTACCGATGAAGCGGAGATTGCGCTTGACGGCAGGCTTATGGGAACTGCACCGCCGAGCTTTCCCCAGGTCTGCGGCCTTGTGGGTAACGCGACACGTGAGATTGTAGTCTCGGTAGCGCTCGCGAGGGGAGCCCACCAGTTGGTAGTTTCAGCGACCCACGGGAAAGGCCAAGACCATTTCCAGATTCTCTGGCAAGCTCCCGGTAAACCATTGCAAGAAATCGACCCATCCAGCGTCTCGCATAAGGCGGCTCTACAACCATGATCGGCAACGCTGAAGTTACCTGTACCCAAATGAAAGAGTCTGCATCTTATCGGTGTCTCGGCAATTTCATCGAAAAGAGGGCATTATGAATACACGTTACATGTGGTTTGCCTTTGGCATCGGCGCTGCGCTCGGTAGCGCGGCAGCCCTCCTCTTCGCTCCACAGACCGGCCGGAAGACTCGCAAGCAACTGGGCAGCGCCTTCGACGATGCGGTCGACGCAGCCAGCGACTACGCCGAAGACGCCGGAGCCTACCTGAAAGAACAAGCCGGAAAATTCTCCGCCGAAGCGCAAAGTACGCTGCAACAAGCGACCGCCAAGGCTAACGATCTTGCAAGCGCCGCCTCCAGCATCCTAGAGCAGACTGCGTCTCAGACCAAGGCAGCAAGCTCCTCGATGTTCTAAGTAGTTGAGAATAGGGAGGTTATGCAGTGCGTTGAGAAGCGTCATGGCCCCGAAATATTCTAGGGGCCATGACGTTGCGGAAAAGCTAAACCGTAGTAAGTGCCAGTCCCGCCAATTTCTCCTCGCCTTCAGCAGCGATCGGCCGGTAGAAAAGCAGGTTGTTCTCCATATAGACCTCAATAAACGCAGGCCTAACCGCAATACCACCACCGATCAAAGCCTCTGAAAGCGGATCCTCAATAAACCGTTGCAGTGCTCTCCGTAGAGGACGCGCTCCATAGGTGCGATCGGAGACCGTCTTTTCGAGAATCCAGCGCTTCGCGTCGTCCGTTACCGAGATCGTGATAGCTTTATGCACCAGGTTGGTATTAAGCTGCTGCACCAGCAACTCCAGAATTTGCATCAAGTCCGCATCGGAGAGCGATGTAAAGATAATGATCTCGTCGAGGCGGTTGAGGAACTCCGGGTTGAAGGTGCGCTTCACCTCGCCCCGAACAAGCTCTTCCATCTTCTCGAGCACCATGTTCTCGCGTTCACTCTGGAAGCCAAGCCCTTGCTGCTTTTGCAAGTGCTTCGCCCCAATATTTGAAGTCATGATGATGATGCAGTTCTTGTAGTCGACGATGTTGCCCAGCCCATCCGTCAGCTGTCCATCTTCAAAGACCTGCAATAGAAGATTGAAGACATCCGGGTGTGCTTTTTCAATCTCGTCGAGCAGCACGATGGAGTAAGGGTTGCGCTTTACACGTTCGGTCAGCTGGCCGCCCTCCTCATAGCCGACATAGCCCGGAGGCGATCCGATCAGCTTGGAAACGGAATGCTTCTCCATGTACTCCGACATATCGAAGCGGATGAGCGACTTCTCCGAACCGAAGAGAAACTGCGCCAGCGTCCGCGCCATCTCCGTCTTGCCCACGCCCGTCGGCCCCAGAAACAGGAAGCTGCCGATGGGACGCGCCGGGTTCTTCAAACCGGCACGCGATCGGCGAATCGCCCGTGCCAAGGCCGAGATGGCCTTATCCTGCGAGATAACGCGTTTGTGCAGCTCTTCCTCGACACGTAGCAGCCGCTGCGTTTCTTCTTCCTTGAGCGACGTAATGGGAACACCCGTCCAACGGCTGACCACATCCTCAATGTCCTCGCGCGTCACAATGCCCGCTGAAGAATCGTCGAGATGGTATTTGTCACGCAGGGCACGGAGATTGTCGCGCTCTTTTCGTTCCTCGTCCGAATAAAATCGCGCCTTCTCAAATTCGTGATTCGCGATGGCGTTTTCCATCCGATGCACGATGAACTTGATACGTTTCTGTACTTCGGTCAGCTCCTCCGGAAGCGAAGTCTGCCGCAGCTTCACCCGCGCGCCCGCCTCGTCGATCAGGTCGATCGCCTTGTCCGGCAGGAATCGGTCCGGAATGTAACGCGCCGAATGCGTCACCGAGAACGTGATTGCCTCGTCCGTGTATGAAACCGCGTGAAACTTCTCGTACTTATCCTTGATGCCGATCATGATCTTAATTGCGTCTTCTTCATTCGGCGGCGGGACCTTGACCGCCTGGAAGCGCCGTTCAAGCGAACGATCCTTCTCGATCGACTTGCGGTACTCCGCCGGCGTGGTCGCGCCGATGCACTGAATCTCGCCCCGGCTCAGCGCGGGCTTCAGGATGTTCGCCGCGTCGAGCGATCCCTCGGCGGACCCCGCGCCTACCAGCGTGTGCAATTCGTCGATGAAGACAATGGAGTTCTGGTTCTCCATCAGCTCCTTCATAATGGTCTTCAATCGTTCTTCAAACTGTCCGCGGTACTTCGTTCCCGCCACGATAAGCGACAGGTCCAAAGCTAAAACCCGCTTATCCGCCAGGAAACTCGGCACCTCGCCATCCGCGATTTTCTGCGCCAGCCCTTCCACAATCGCCGTCTTGCCTACGCCCGGCTCGCCGATCAGCACGGGGTTATTCTTCGTTCGGCGGCAAAGTATCTGAATCACGCGATCCACTTCAGTGTCGCGCCCCACCAGAGGGTCGAGCTGCTGATCGATGGCCGATTGTGTCAAATCGCGCGAGAACTCCGCCAGCATGGACTGCTCCGCTCGCTGCCCTGGTTTGCCCGCTTGCGCCGCCGCCGGGGCTTTCTCCTGTGTCGTTCGCTGTAGCTCCTCGCGAATCGCGGGAAGCCGCAGCCCGCGTTCGGTCAAAATCTCGGCGGCGAAACACTTCTCCTCGCGCAATAGTCCGAGCAGCAGATGCTCCGTACCGATATGTTTATGGGAGAGCCGCTCTGCCTCCTCTGCCGCGTAAGCTAGGACCCGCTTGCATTCGTTCGAGAGCGGCAGGTCGACTGACGTCGAGACCTTCTCTCGAATCGTCGTATGTCCTTCAATCTGCTTACGAATCGACTCTACCGACGCATGGCTCCGAAGAAAGCGATTGGTCAGCGCCTTGTCCTCGCGCAGCAGGCCCAACAGCAGATGCTCCGTCTCTATATAAGGCGACCCAAACTGGCTTGCCTCGTACCGTGCAAAAAAGATGACCCGCCTTGCCTTTTCCGTATAACGCTCGAACACTGTTCCCCCTCTAAGCCGGCCACCGCGAGTCTAGGCATTCGCGGCGCCATCCGTTCATCCCGATCGGTTCCGTTCCGCGCCACAATCGCGCGAAACCCTCAGGTGCTTCCAAAAGGCGGAGCATCCATTACTCACACCAGTGTATCCATACCTCGCAAGCTCGTAAAACAGCGATTGTGATTGCGAGGGGTATTCATAAGTATTCGACGCGCACGGTGCAGAATCGGTACAAAACGCTCGTGTCCACTGCCACGCGACGAAAGCGGAACCCGTAAGACGGTGCCGGACGAATCGTCAGGGCGCGCTTCTACAATTTGCCGGGATTATCACTGTAAACGATCGCGCTAACGGGAAGGTGAAACGGCTATCGCAGCTGTCGCGACCGCCTTCGGAGCCTTTTGATCCGCCGGAGCATACTTGCTCGCACACTTTGCTTGAAGCTGCGTTGCATGAAAGACGCCGTCCCGTCCATACGTGCCGACCGCCAATGCCTGCGCGTCATCTTTGAATGTGTCAGGTGGCGGCTCGGAGCCTTGGTAGGCCACCTGTAAGGTCCGCCCTTGCTCCAGCAACACAAAATGCGCGCTCGTGCCCAAGCGCCGAATGCTCCCCGGAGCCACATTGCCCGCGACCCGCAGATGCCGTACATACGCCTTATCGCCCATCCCATTCAATTCGGAGATCGTCACGTAATAGCTCTTGTTATCCCGCACCCCGGTAAACGCAAGGTAACCCACGGTGGCGAGGATTACAGCGGTCGCAATCACTATCTTGAGAGGACTCTTCGAGCGGTGGGAAGGTGGTGCAATCGGTCGCATGGCCTCTCTAGTGTAGCTCTCCCCGGCCTCTCATCAAAACGATCCTTATAATGACGCGGCTTGATTGTTCATCGACAAGTTCCAGCCGGAAGAAATTGCTGCCATGCTGGTTTCTTATTCATGCTAAGTATCGCAATAAAGCCGCTTCCTATTGCAATAAAGCCGCCTCGGCCGTCACCGCTAAAAACGAATGCCCAAAAACCGTCGGATGTTCCGCATCCCAGAACAGTGTATGGTCCGGGTCCGCGCAGATCTGTCCGGTAGCCGTGTTCAGGCAAGGCGTTGTGATATTGCTGAATCCGAAGTGTGTCGCGTCCGCCGCTACCGCTGAGAACAGTCGAAAAAGGTCAAGCCGATATATCGTCACTGCCTGTAGTTGTTGATCGATGGCCAGATAAACATCCAGATTGCTGTTGACCGCCTTGGACGCTTTGCTTGCAAAGCTCTTGTTGGCCGCCGCGGCTGGTAACAGGCTCACATCGACCAGATTGGGGATCAAAAACTTGGTTGCCCCAGCCAATCGCAGAAAATACTCGCTCTGCGCGATCTCCCGCGCGATCTGTGTTCCCAAAGCGCCCGCCGAGATCGTTCCTGTCGCGTTCAGGATGTCGTTTCCACCGCCCTCCAGCACATACAGCGCTTTCGGATCGGCTTTGCCTCCATGCTGCGCGAGATACATCTCCACCTGCTGCGGCACGCTTGGGATCGTGCCCAGCGCCGTCACCACGGGAGCCGTCACCTCCGCTCCGCCAAACGCGTAATCCGTGCCTCCCAATACCGACGGCAGCATCGGTAGACCCATCGCGCCGGCGACGTGCTCCACCCAGATTGGTCCGTTTGAGAAATGTCCCGCGTAGTAGGGCGGTGAAGCCGGGATAGCACCGCGCGTTGACGTGTAGATGTTGCCCACGTCGCAGTAGCTATCTCCGAATACATAGATCGCGCTGAAGATAGGCCCAGCCGCCAGCAAGGGCAGGGAAGCAAGGCCGACGCAAAGAAAAAGGGCGCAGAGACGCGTGAGAAGGCGGAAACGCATGGCAATTTCTCCCAAGTGAATGGCATTTCAAGCCGAAGCGTTGGCCCTCTCCAGCGACAACAGCGAATGTAGCCGCAAATCGACACGCCGTCTACAACAAAATATGCCGCGATGTACCGCAATCCGCACACGGCGATCGCTTTTCCACAATTAGGCTATGTTTATGCGCCGCTCCTCTTTGTGGTCTCTCCTGCCGCCGCTATTCACTCTTGCCACCGTCCTCACAGCCCAAACTACTCTCCAGACATCTAATCCCAGCACTGTCAGCGCCGACATGATGCGCAGTTCGCCCACCGCCCAGGACGGCATCGCGCGAGCCTTTAAGTCTCTCACTACGCCGGGCGCGGTCACCGTTTCGCCCGCTTATCCCTTCGACGCCGAACGCTTCTTCCAGCCCACGCTTCCCGGCGGCCATCTACTAGACTTCCGCGGCGGAGGGGAAGATCACACTTTCGCCGACACTCAGCCCGTGGGCCGCTACCAGGGAGCCATCTCCTTCGGCCTCAACTGCGGCAACTATACCCTCCCCCTTTTCACCGCGGCTCTCGCCGATCAAAACCCTGTCGCCAGCGACTGCCAGCTCCTCCACCAGACCATCACCGTACCCGGCATGAGCCTCGGCAATGGCCCACTCTCGGGCAACGGCCGCCCCGCGCCCTCCGGCTGGCTCGTGACGAAAGCTCTCGATATCGTGATCGATTCCTCCGCCGCCGGTATCACCGGCGGCATCGACATGTTCCTCAACAAGTTCGGCATCGGGGATGTGCACAATTATTGGTATGTTCAGGGCGAAGGAGGCTTCCGCGCCGCCTCCGACGAAATGCTTCAGGGCCGCGCCCTCCACGCCGGTGAGATGATGGGCCCCTCGTATACCGGCACCGTCACCGCGTCCTCCGCCTTCAAGCTCACCACAACGCCCGTCACCGGCGCGGGTACCCAAGGTGTCGGCAGGATGATGATCGATCTCTCCGCCCCTATCGCCTCGGGCTGCGTCACCGCGCAATCGCAGCTTACCGGCACGGCCGGCCAGCCTCTACCCGTCACTCTTTATACGCTTGGTTGCGGAGCCGCGCCGCTCCCCGTCTCGACCGCCTGGGGCACCCTCGACGCCTCCGCAGAAAACGTACCCTACATCCCATCGACCGGTTCCAACAGCGTCGCCACGCCCAGCTCGATCAATATTCGCCTTATTTCAGGAGCTTTCCAGCCGGGCGACCTGGCCGTCTTCGCCGGCGATTACCACGAGACCGCCACCGT
The DNA here is from genome assembly GCA_964246805.1 of uncultured Acidobacteriaceae bacterium. Classification (GTDB taxonomy): domain Bacteria; phylum Acidobacteriota; class Terriglobia; order Terriglobales; family Acidobacteriaceae; genus Edaphobacter. Next base: position 6,089 of record CAXTRY010000024.1, on the reverse strand, counting down.
CCTCGCCGCGCAGGCACCTGCCAACGGCATACAGACAGTCACCTTCGCCCTCGCACACACCCATTCCGCCTCTACTGTCGTCATGCAATCGCCGTTTGGCGCGGGCGGCCTTGACCTCCTCGCCAACGACGCGACCCCGCACAGTCTGCGCTATGTTCTCGATGTCCTCGGGGCCATCAGCCCCACGCAGGTCGCCGTCGTCCAATTCGCCGGGGCGCAATCGAACCCGATTACCAACACCAACATGATCCTCGGCCAGTTCGCCACCATCGGCCCGCTCAGCAATACCAACGGCGTGGTCACGATACCCCTTTTACCGCAGAATCTGGATCAGCAGACCGTTCTCCAGCAGTATCCCATCGTCACTATTTCGAACGCCGCCAACACCGTCTTCAATGGTCCTTGTCTCAACATCCATCGCACGGCGGGCGGCTTTCCCGCTTACGCTCAATGCACCCAGGCCGCCAGCACCGGCCAGACCTCGCCCGGCACATCCGCAACAATCTCGCTCGGCGACACCGGCTACGGCAACTCTCGCTTCGTCCTCTACCCGCTCGCCCAGGTACTCGACGTGCAGGATTACAGCGCCTACCCGCCGCAGCTCAATGGCACCTTCCGTCTCGAACCAAACGCCCTTCCGCTCAAGCCGGGCGACACCGTTGAAGAGCCCCACGACTACGCCGCCGGATACGTCGCGTCCGCCATCGGGTTCGGCTTCGATAACGTCTACGCCTCGCAATTCTCCTCCATCGAAGACCCCGGTGTCGCCGGCTTCGGCATCAACGGTGCCATCTACGCCCGCTATACCAAGTTCGGCAACCCTTGCCAGATGTATACCGGCTGCGGCGGCACCTTGTCTCCGCCGCACGGCTATCAGGTAGGAGGCACGGCTACCGGACTTGGCGGCATGGATTTCGCCCCCTGGCCCTCCGGCGAAGCTTTCACCCATGCCGGCTGTGATCCTCGCACCGGCGACTGTTCCGATCCTCTGTATCACTACAAGGTCTTCACCGGGCAAGGCTTTCAACACCACGACCTTACGCTCGATTGGAACCCCAACACCGGGGTCTACACCGTCGCCGCTCCCCACACCGTCCTCTCGCAAGCCCCTACCGTCACGGCAGGTCCGCTGCTCTTTGTCTGCGCCGACCCAAACACCCGCGAAATCGTCTACCGCGCCAAGGCCTGCGATCTGCCCTAAGCCCTTCCAGCAAACTCCGGCGTATACTCAAACCCATCGCTGACGCCCCGCGAGACAAATTCAGAGCGGCAGGAGCACCCATGAACAACAATGAAAATGGCAACCATACGAACGGCAACGGGTATACCGTCCCTGCTCCACGCACCGGCTGGATCGTAGCTCGTAAGGCCGAGGCTGCCCGCAGTGGCGACACCAACATGAGCCAGATGCACTTCGCCCGCAAGGGTCTCATCACCGAAGAGATGGCTTTCGTCGCGCACAAGGAGAAGATCAGCCCCGAGCTCATCCGCTCCGAGATCGCCAAGGGCACCATGATCATCCCGGCCAACATCAACCATCCCGAGCTCGAGCCCATGGCCATCGGGGTTGAATCGCTTTGTAAGATCAACGCCAATATCGGCAACTCGGCCATCGTCTCGAATGTGGATGAAGAGCTCCGCAAGCTTCACACCGCTGTCCACTTCGGCGCGGACACCGTCATGGACCTCTCCACCGGCGGCGACATTCCGATGATCCGGGAGCAGATCCTCCGTCACTCTCCCGTCCCTATCGGCACAGTTCCCTTGTACGAAGCCTTGTCGCGGGTAAAGAAGGTTGAAGATCTCAACATCGACCTCTATCTCGAAGTCATCGAGGAGCAGGCCCAACAAGGCGTCGACTACTTCACCATCCACGCCGGCGTTCTGATTGAATACGTCCCGCTCGTCGCTAAGCGCATCACCGGCATCGTCAGCCGCGGAGGAGCCATCCTCGCCCAGTGGATGACCGCGCATCATAGGCAGAACTTTCTCTATGAGCACTTCGACCGCATTACGAAAGTAATGGCCAAGTACGACGTCTCCTACTCGCTTGGCGACGGTCTCCGCCCCGGTTGCCTCGCCGACTCCTCCGACGAGGCTCAATTCGCCGAACTCAAGACCCTCGGCGAACTTACCCGTCAAGCCTGGAAGTCAGACGTGCAGGTCATGATCGAGGGCCCCGGCCATATCCCGATGGACCAGATAAAGCTCCAGGTCGACAAGGAGGTCGAGCTCTGCGATGGCGCGCCCTTCTACGTCCTAGGCCCCCTCGTTACCGACATCGCCCCCGGCTACGACCACATCACCTCGGCCATCGGCGCGGCGATGATCGGCTGGCACGGCGCGGCCATGCTCTGCTACGTCACACCGAAGGAGCACCTTGGCCTGCCTAATGAGAAGGACGTGAAGGACGGTATCATCGCCTACAAGATCGCCGCTCATGCCGCCGATGTGGCTCGTCACCGTCCAGGCGCGCGCGACCGCGACGACGCCATCTCCCACGCCCGCTACACCTTCGACTGGGACAAGCAGTTCGCCCTTTCGCTCGACCCCGAGACCGCGCGGGGGATGCATGACGAGACGCTGCCGGACGATTACTACAAAGAGGCCGCCTTCTGCTCCATGTGCGGGCCGAAGTTCTGCTCCATGAACTGGTCCAGCAAGGTCGATAAGTTCAATGAGTCCGAGTTTGGCCTTAAGAAACCTGACCTGACCCAGATCGTGAGCGAGCAAATGGCTCTGCGCGGCTAGTTCTCCGCAGAGATCAATGAACCAAGCTGCCCGGCCGATACTTCGGCGGTCCATATTCTGAAAGTTCTTCTGCTTTAAGGATTTCGTAATAGGGTCCGTCATCGTTGTCATAGACAAAGGTAAGTTCAAGACTGTCGAACTTCAGAAAAAACTCTTCCCACGGAAGTACCCTAATATCGCTACGATCGGAAGTTTGCGCCGCAAGCATGAACCGGAGGAGCGCCGGCTCCGAATCCACAATGTGAGGCAATAGCTCGACAGGTACCGCGCCTTGGCGCTCTGCCCACAAGCAGATTTCGTCGTGATTGTTGGTAGGACCGCGGACAGCCATAACTAACCTCCCATTCGTGAGATGGGATGCAGGGTTTTGTGGTTTTCGATGTCTATAGAGGAGATTTCTCAACTTGATGGTTGACGTTCCGCGCCATCGGCAGTCGCTCCGGCGAGGTACTGTCTTCTTCTGAACAGCTAGCTATTTTCACATGCCGCATAAACGCGGCAAGACACCATACGACTCCGCATAAACGAAGATAGCTACGCTACCGGCTGCCCGCAGAACTTGCATCGGCTCGCCGCCGCTGGAATCTCCGACAAGCATTGCCCGCAAACCTTCGTTGTCGGAGCGACCGGCTTGCTGAGGCGGTTCATCAGGTAGGTGATTGGCGCAACTAGAAAAAAGTAAACTACTCCCGCCATCAGAATGAACGAGATAACGGCATTCAGAAAAAGCCCGTATTGAACCTTACCGCCATTTACCGTCGCGACCAGATATGAAAAATCCGGTTTGCCGACAATGGCCGCGATAAGCGGAGTGATAATGTTGGTTACCAGCGAGGTGACAATGGCCGTGAACGCCGCGCCAATGATGACCGCAACCGCAAGGTCGATCACATTGCCGCGCAGTAGAAACTCCTTAAATCCCTTAAGCATAAAAATAAGCTCCTTTCCGAGAGTAGGAGAAGTCTAGCACCGCCCGCCGATCGCTTCGTGCATCTTTAGCTCATTGCTTAATGCGCCGCCGAAAGCCAGAACACATAAGGATAAAACAGGAAGAATAGGATCATCGATACCGCCATCAGATCCATATAAATGCATAACAGCACCCCGCCATGATAAAAGCTCCAGCGCCGCTGCATGCAGCGAATCGTGTCCAGCGTTCCCGCGATCGATACCACCGCCGGGATCGCTAGCAAGAATGTGGCCCGATTATGCGGAAAATCCGATAGAAAGAACGCCGCCGCCAGGCTTACCAGGACAAGCACGTTACCCCGAACCACCGACCGGAAGCGCGGATTGAAGAAGAGAGGAACCATGCCCATCTCTTTTAGAATGCTCCTACGGCTGCTTTTGTGCTCATGCTCGCCATCGTTCTATCAGACAGCCGAAACGCCGTGCCGCGCTTGTTGACTTAGGCAACAAATCAGACCGCGACCGCAAGTTCGCTCCCGGCCATTCTCTCGATAGACACGTTATACGGAAAGCGCAAAACCCCTCGCTCCGTAACGATTGCCGTCACGTATTTCGCCGGGGTCACGTCAAACGCTGGATTCTCAACCCCTACTCCGTCGGGCGTCATCTGCTTGCCGTTGGAGTGCGTCACCTCGCGCGCGGCCCGCTGCTCGATCGGAATCTCCTCGCCCGTAGCTGTCGCGAGATCGACCGTCGACCATGGCGCGGCCACGTAGAACGGAATCCCATGTTCCTTCGCCAGGATCGACAGCCCATAGGTTCCAATCTTGTTCGCCACATCGCCGTTTGCCGCGATCCGGTCGGCCCCGACAATGACCGCCTGAACGCGTCCCTTAGCCATCAGTGAAGCCGCCATGTTGTCGCACAGCACGGTCGTCGGAATGTTATCTTTCATCAGCTCCCACGCCGTCAGTCGAGCCCCTTGCAAAAACGGCCGCGTCTCATCCGCCAGCACATCGATCACGTGCCCCCGCTCGATCGCGGCCCGGATCACGCCCAGCGCCGACCCATATCCGCAAGTCGCCAGCGCCCCCGCGTTGCAGTGCGTCAAGACCGTCCCGTGCCGAGGCATCAACTCCGCTCCAAACGCGCCCATCTGCTTGCACGCCGCGATGTCCTCGTCATACATCCGCCGCGCTTCCTTCACAACGGCCGCCTTGATCTCCACAATCCCGGTTTCCTCGCCGACTAACCGGTTGTACAGATCACGGATTCGCCCGATGCCCCAGAAGAGGTTTACGGCCGTAGGCCGCGTCGCCGCCAGCACCTCGCAGATCACCGCCACCTCGGCCGTCAACGCCTCCAATGTAGTGGCTGCGCTACGCTCAATCCCGATCGCCACGCCCATCGCTCCCGACACGCCGATCGCCGGTGCCCCACGCACCACCATGTCGCGGATCACCGCCGCCACCCGCCCGTAATCGGTGGCCAACACATACGTCTCCTGCAGTGGGAGCTTGGTTTGATCGAGAAAATTAACGCCTTCGGGGGTCCACTCAAGGGTAGGGATCATGTGTTTCTATTCTAACGAACTCCCGACTTTCCAATCTCCACGTGCGCCGCTCTTACTTCTGTTGCGGTAAACACCCCTACAAACTTCATCCCCCCTGTCACAGCCTCAATCGCGTCGCGGCCACCCTGCTCACGGTCTACCAGGCAGAGTACGCCGACGACCTTCATGCCGGCTTCACGCGCCGCCTCGATCGCCGCGATCGTCGACCCGCCCGTCGTGCAGACGTCATCGACGATCACCACCTGTGTGCCGGCCTGCACAAAGCCTTCGATGCGTCGCCCAGTGCCATGCGCCTTCTCTGCTTTGCGCACAAGAAAGCCTTGCACCAGCTTTGGCGCGGCCTCCTCCTCATCCGCCTCCAGATCAAGCGCCCCCGAGAGCTCCCGGATCTCCGCCCACTCCGCCGCCGCCCAGGCGCTTGCACTGGCGGTATTCGACACCAGCGGGTCGGCACCCATCGTCAACCCGCCCACGGCCACGGCAGCAGGGAAGTGCTCGGCAATCAAGTCATAAAGCACCAGGCCCGCAAGCCGACCGCCCTCGGCGTGAAGCGTCGTCGTCCGGCAATCGATGTAGTAGTCGCTCCGCTGCCCGCTCGCCAGGGTAAAGTCGCCCAGCTTGAACGAGTGCGTTACCAGCAAATGCAGCAGGGAAGTGCGATGATCGATCGTCATCCACTCATTATCTAACGAATCTAGCGAGCCATTCGCTCCAGATGCCGATACCCGCCCGTCGCGAGAAACAATGTCAAAAATACCGAGAAGTTATAGCTCCCATGCACCAGCGCCGAGCACGCCACCGACCGTGTCCGCACCCGCACCGCCGTCAGTACCAACGATACCGCCGCCAGCAACCC
>CAXTRY010000023.1:0-33819 GCA_964246805.1 uncultured Acidobacteriaceae bacterium | reverse complement strand
TCCCCGTCGCGGAAACAACCGCCGATCTTAACTCCTATGGTTTTCGACCGAAGCGTTGTGGCTCCGGAGAAGTCCATCGTTCCTTGTGCGCGAGCGACACTTGCGAATGCAAGTGCCACAAGCGTTGGTGCCAGCACACGCGCGGCGCGCTGAATTCTTGGTTTGGAGAAGTGTTGTGCCCACCCATTGGTGTGCCGGGATTCGAGCTGAATTCTGTTCTGCATTAGCACCTCGATCAACCGTGGAATCGGTTGGGATATGCGTAACGTAGAGGCCAAGCATTCAACGAGTCCAATAACTTTCGGAGGGTCTCTTATTCAGAAAAGAATCAGAAGCCAAGTTCGACAGGCGCGAATCAGCCGAAGCAAGCCGTCCTCGCTCAAACTCGACACGCGACCTCAAGCCGCTTAGTAATCGAATTGTCCATCAGATAACACTGTCCGATGGGCGGCGACTAGAACCGGATGGAGGGAGATTATTTAGACAGTGTCTGAAAACTCTCCGTATCGGACCTTGCAGCTTAGGAGGCCGTTTCTGGTGAGGTCGCGACCGAATTCCCACTGAAAGACTCAAAGCAACTTGCTTTACGCATGTTCGCGTGACACAAACATGCGTGATGAGCAACCCCTTTGAATTCGGCCGCGAATTGGGAACCGGAGAGCTACTAAATCGAATCGAACAGGTTGCTGCCGTTGACTCTGCATCGCGATAAGCTCCGGTGACGGCGGATGGTGTCCTTGAGAGTGCTGAGTTCAGACATTCTGCGGCACCGGGATGATGCCTAGTATTTGATCCTTGATCCTCGCACTGTCGTCTAGGATGGACACCTGCTCGCCCACGAGTAGCGAATCCGTCAGGATGTTAAGGCAGTAGCCATGTTCGTGTGCAGCGCTTGGAACCTTCAGACCTGAGATTCTTCCGCTGGAGGAGCAGGCCGCTCCAAGAGTTTGCGGCGGGGCCTGGTCACCACGCGCGTTCATGATGAATCGCGAAGGAGTGAAGCTTATGAGTTCGTCTCGCGTTGTTCCGAGGTCGTCACAGAGGCGAGCGTCAGAAAGATCGAGAACCCGGGCGAGTTTGCACCTTAACGAGAGAACAAGATCGGGATTGCGCGGCACTCCTTGCAATTGTCCATCGGCGGTGGCGAAAAGGGCTTCCACTTCAAGCATGGCCGTCATCTGACTGTCAGCGCAGTAGAGGACGGGAAAGGTGCTTGGAGTGTTGTAGCGTCCCCCAGCACGGAGCGAACCAATTGTAGAAAGCGGCGAGTCGCGCCAGCGTTCCGCGATGACTCGATAGACGAAACCGGTAAAGGGCTCGACCGGTGTCTTCTCTAGTACGCGGAGGAGTTTATCGGAGGGGTACAAAGTGGGAAGTTCCTAGACGGTCTGCCGGATGCTCATCGCCTCGACCAAGGCTTCAAGGGGTTTGAGATTGCCTTTCTCAATGAACTCAATCGGTGCCTGAAGTTCCAGATGCCGATTCGGGGCATTCAGAAAGATGCGTGCGTGCTTCTTGTTTCCTGCGTACAGATCGACCAGGGCAACCCATATGCGGTAGACGCGGCGCAGTTCCGGCTGGAGGCTGCTGGCATCCGGGTGTTTGCGAACGCTTGGAGCTTTCTTACCAATCGCATCCGCGATGGTAGCCACGGGAAGTTGGATTTCGTGAGCAATACGAGCGGCATCGAGACGACCTGATTGCGGGTTGAAGAGCGCAGGATCAGCGCTTACGAGTGCAGGAGTTGCCGACATGGAAGTCACCTCGACTGCTCCCAGAATAGCGTATTCCTAAAGTAGCGTCAATGTATCGTTATTGTATCGCGGCGTGGGGTTGGCCTCTGTCGAGGTACAAAATCCCACCCCCAAACCAACCCCAAGTAAGAAATCGTTCGGCCTATTTTCAACAACTTACGGCTCTGTAAAGCTCCCGATCAGGCCTTGTAACTCGTGAAACTACGTTTCTGTTGCCGCTCATAACCCAAAGGTCGTAGGTTCAAATCCTACCCCCGCAACCACCCAAAAGTTAATAATTTAGGGTTAAGTCTTGACATAGCTTCACTCCAACCGCCTACCAATGAAATTGGTAATCTAGACGCTCGCCCCCCGTAAAGGCTTGAGCATCATTGTTAAAACCTTTCCACTGGTTCCCTCTTCGACTCCGGCATCGCTCGGACATACCCGCTATTGGGAGCGACGACACACCTGAACAAGCCTATCTTCACAAACAAGCCTATCTTCACAAGAGTGGCTTGACAGGCCTGGCGGAACCGCCTCTACACCATCCCGCTATAACTTAGCACTTCGCAGTCGCAGGCTGTTTGCGATTACAGAGACGGAACTGAAGCTCATGGCTCCGGCGGCGATCATCGGATTCAAGAGCAAGCCAAACACTGGAAAGAGCACACCGGCGGCAAGCGGCACTCCAACAGCGTTATAGATGAACGCAAAGAACAAGTTCTGCCGAATATTTCTCATCGTAAATTGGCTAAGTCGGCGAGCTCGCAGGATACCGCGAAGGTCGCCGGTGAGAAGCGTAATGCCGCCCGCTTCCATCGCGACGTCCGTACCGGTTCCCATGGCAATCCCGATATTGGCTTGAGCGAGCGCCGGTGCGTCGTTCACGCCGTCGCCGGCCATGGCGACGATCGCACCCTGCTGCTGATACCTCTTCACAACCTCTGCTTTTTGTTGAGGCAGTACGCCGGCCTCGAACTCTATGCCCAGCTTGTCCGCGACTGCCTTGGCCGTGGTCGCGTTATCACCCGTGACCATGACGACCTTCAGGCCGGCCGCCATCAGCTCGCGAACAGCATCGGGCGTGGACTCTTTGATCGGATCGGAGACACTGACGAGCCCCGCCGCCTTGCCGTCGGCGGCGATCATCATCACGGTTTGTCCTTCTTGTCGCAGTGCCTCTGCCTGGTTGAGGAGCGGCGTGGGGTCAACTCCCAGTTCGCGAAAGAGCTCCGCGTTTCCGGTGGCGATATGCCTTCCGGAGACAGTACCTTTCACGCCCTTCCCCGTCATGGAACTGAAATCTTGAACGTCGGCGAGAGCCAGCTTTCTGGCTTCGGCCCCCTTGACGATGGCGGCCGCGAGTGGGTGCTCGCTTGACCGCTCAAGGCTCGCGACGAGTTGTAAAAGTTCCGCTTCGCCGATACCGGGCCGCGGAACGACGGAGTGAAGCGTGGGCTTACCTTCGGTCAGGGTGCCGGTCTTGTCCACGATGAGCATGGTGACCTTGCCGAAGGTTTCGAGTGCCTCGGCATTCCGTATAAGGATGCCTGCCCCCGCGCCGCGTCCTGTTCCGACCATGATCGCCATCGGGGTTGCCAGCCCCAGAGCGCAGGGACAAGCGACGATAAGCACCGCTACGGCGTTCACCAGAGCGTGGGCGAAACGCGGTTGAGGCCCGGCCAGATACCACACGATGAAGGTAACGACCGCCGCGAGGATTACGGCTGGAACGAAGAACGAAGCCACTCGGTCGGCGAGCCTCTGGATCGGCGCGCGTGAACGCTGCGCTTCGCTCACCATCTTCACGATCCGCGACAGCAACGTGTCGGCTCCGACATGTTCGGCGCGCATGATGAAACCTCCAGTCCCGTTTACGGTTCCTCCCGTGACCTTTGAATCCGCGTCTTTCTCGACAGGGATGGGTTCACCGCTAACCATGGATTCGTCGACCGAGCTGTGCCCTTCAAGGACAACCCCGTCCACCGGAATCTTCTCGCCCGGCCTGACACGCAATCTATCGCCGGCCTGAACTTCATTGAGCGGCACGTCGCCTTCGTTCCCTTGAGCATCCAGTCGCCTGGCCGTCTTCGGCGTCAAGCCCAGAAGCGCGCGGATGGCGCTTCCAGTCTGGCCGCGGGCGCGCAGTTCCATGACTTGCCCGAGGAGCACGAGGGCGATGATGACGACGGCAGGCTCATAATACAGGGCGATCTCTCCGCCGCCTGCTCGGAAGGATGCTGGAAAGATCTGCGGAACGAAGGTAGCGGCAACGCTGTAGAGGTAGGATGCGCCGGTGCCGAGCGCGATCAATGTAAACATATTGAGACTTCGATTGACGACGGATTGCCAGCCGCGCACAAAGAACGGCCACCCACACCAGAGCACGACGGGAGTAGCCAGCGCAAATTCGACCCAGGCCCATGTTCTCGCTGACAGAAGAAGTTGAAGCGGCGTGGAAGGTAATAGATCGGAGACCATGAGGGCGAGGAGCGGAATCGCGAGCGCGACGCTGATCCAAAAACGCCTGGTCATGTCGACCAGTTCCGGGTTCACTTCCTCGGCTGTACTTTCGCGTGATTCGAGCGTCATTCCGCAGATCGGACAGTTGCCCGGCTCCCCCCTTTTGATCTGCGGATGCATGGGACATGTGTAGTCGGTCCGCGTGGCGGGCGCTGTTACCGTTGCCGGTTCGAGAGCCATCCCGCACTTCGGGCAGGCACCGGGATCCCTCCGGTGTACCTCCGGGTCCATTGGGCAAATGTATTCAGCTTGCGGTTCTGCCTTCTTCAATGGCTGCGTCGGAACCACGGGCACCTGGGGCGCAAGGTACTTTAGCGGGTCGGCGCGGAACTTGGCGGCGCACGCCTGACCGCAGAAGAAATACTTCGTCCCATCATGCTCGGCGACTGCTGCCGCTTTCGCCGGATCGATGGTCATTCCGCACACTGGATCGTTCACTTTGCCTCCGGCTTAGTTCGATTCACTACAGCACATTGGATAACGGCCGTCGGCATGGCCGCAAGCCCAACGGGAACCCGCTTCATGTCGTCTTCCTTCTTGCCTCGGCGCGATATCAGTTGCTCCCCCCAAGGGCGGTCGGGAGGTTCATCGTGGTGGAGTCCTGACCGACGCTCATGGGCTCGTCAAGGCCATTCATCAGCGTGTAATTTTGGAGTGCGATGGCAGCCCGCCATTCTTCATTGAGCGCCTGAATGTAGGTGAGCTGGAGCGTGAACAGCATCCTCTGCGCGGACAGAACGCGAGGATACGATTGAGCCATTTGCTGATACTTGGTGACTTCAAGCTCATAAGCGCGGCGAGCCCTGGGCAGCATCTCCGTCTTGTACTTTTCGGCCGTGTAGCGGGCGGTTAGGTATCCCTGCGCGAACGGTTCGGCGCGGTTGCGTATGTACAACTGTGTGCGCGTTACATCCTGACGGGCACGCTCCAGTTGGACCTTTGAAGACTCGATATTTCCCTGATTGCGGTTCCAGATCGGCAGCTGCACGCTCGCCTCGACAAAGCTCTCGGGGCCGGCGGCGACGTTCGTCGAACCAAGATGCTCGCCCGAATACCATTCCCCGGCCTTCAGATTGAAGTTGGGGATCTTCTCGCGCTCGGCCGATCTCACGCGGGCCTCTGCAAGCACGACATTCGCTTGTGCCTGCTTTACGGCCGGGCTTTCCCGCATGTCGGTAACGACCATGCCTTCGGCGTCAAGCTGCGGCGGCTCGACCAACCTTCCCGTAAGCGGATGAGGCGCAAGGGCGGTCTGACCGGCAAAGGTCGCGAGTTGCGTAAATGCGGCAAGAAACATCCGCTGGGCATTCACGAAGTCGACCTTGGCCTGCTCCGCCGCTATCTCGGCGTTGAGCACGTCGGAGGAGTCCGCCTGTCCGATCCGCTCCAACTCGTGGACGTTGGTGTCCGCGTCCAGAGCGACTTTGAGCAGCCGGTCGTGAACGTCGACCGACTGCTGCATGGCCAAGGTATCGAAGAACGCGCGGCCGACGTCGTTGTGTATCCGCGCTCGTTGGATGTCGACGGCAAGTTCGTTCGATCTTCCCTCCGCGCGGTAGATGTCGCGCCTTAGAGCGAGTTTATGAGCTAGTACAAACTCTTGAGAAAAGAACGCTCCTTGTTCGCCCCCGCCATACCCGCCGCCGCGGATGTGGTCGCCCGAGTAGCCGATGATTGGATTGGGGGGCAAACCGGCTTGGTGCCCCTGTTGCCTGGAACGGTCCACGTTTCGTTGGGCTTGTACGAGCGTCGGATTGGTCTTGTCGGCCATGTCGATAAAGTTCTCGACGGTCATCGGTTGCCGGGTGACCGCCTCTCGCAAAAGCTCGGGCGCTGGAAGGTCGCCGCCCGTTTGAAAGCCGATCGCCTCCGGCTCCTGTAGGCTCTGGATCGGGACCTTCAACGAACTGGCGTCACTGCCGGGAGCGGGTTTCGTCCGCGGCTGCCCAGCCTGCTGCTGCACGGATTGCTCCATGCTTGCGGCCGCCGCCTTCGCCTTGCTATCGCCGGAGTCTTTGCCCATGCCCTTCATATCGTTGGGCATGGGGTCGTTTCGCTGCGGGGTGCGATTTGGCCCGGGAGACCCAGCCGGGGTCGTGTCCGGAGTGGATTGCCGAGGCGTGGAATGCGGCGGGTCCATCTTCATACCGGGCATATCCGGCATGGACTGCTGCGCCTGCAGGGTGCAGGCGAGGCTGAGGGTAACGCCTATCGCCATATCTTTAAGGTTCATCTGGATCTCCGTAATCGGTTCTTATTTCAGCTGGCGGCTGGCGGCGGCAACGGTGCGGCCCGGCTCTGGACGCGCCGAACGTCTAGGCTCGTGGGCTCCGTGCTTTATCGTTCGCGGCCGTATAGATCGAGGCATAGGGGTCGTTCGGCCTCTTCGCGTCGCGCATCGCCGCGACTACCTGGTCGTACTGGTCGGGAGGCAGAACGCGAAGGAACGTCATCATGCCCTGCATGAATCGGCTCCAGTTGGGCCGAAGGCCCAGGTTCTCGGGTTTGTCCACGAGCCGCTCCATGTTCATCATTGGCCCTTCCATATAAGCGTCCTGCGGAAAGTTCGGCACGTCGTTCGCGCCTGGAGAGGTTTCAATCTCCTGCGCTTTCATGCTGTTCTCGCCCATGTCGAAGGCGTCCAGATTGCGCTGCTGCTCCGCGCTCAGCTTAGGCCCCTTCTTCATCTGCTCGTTCATCATGCCCATCATTCCCGCGTCGAGTTGCGTGTTCGCCAGCGGACCGTCGGGAGCGGTCGCCTGCTTTCCCGCGCCTAGAGCCGGCGACGGGATTGCCGAATCACTTGCCTTCTCCGCGTGTGCCGTCGGCATCCCCTGCATATTGCCCATGGACATGCTTTGCATAGCGTCGCCGTTCTCCCCGCGCGGCGTCAGTTTGCCGTGGCTGTCGTCGCCGCGCAGCCCCCGGCCTTGGGGGAAACCCGCCATCCGAGTCATCGGACCGGCCTGGGACGCCATCTGGTTCATCATGTGGTGCGGCAGGTGGCAGTGCAGCATCCAGTCGCCGGGATTGTCCGCGACGAATTCGATATTTCGGCTTTGCGCCACGCCGACCAGAACGGTGTTGCCGGGCCACCACGCTGTCTCCGGGATGCGTCCGCCCTCCGTTCCAGTGACATAAAAACTGTGTCCATGGAGGTGCATCGGATGGTGATCCATTCCCAGGTTCACAAAACGAATCCGTACACGGTCACCCTGGCGGACGATCAACGGCGTGGACGCCGGTCCCGCCTTGCCGTTCAGCAGCAGCCAGTTGAACTCCATCATCATCGTGTTGGGCGTGGTGGAGTTTGCGAGCACCGCATACTCCTGCAGATGGATCGCAAAATCCTTATCGCAGTGTGGCCTGTACGGCACCTTCGGGTGCATGATGAACGCCCCGAGCATTCCAGCCAACTCCTGCATCGCCATGTGCGAGTGGTAAAAATACGTGCCTTCCTGCTTGATGGTGAAGTTGTAACTGAAGCTCTGGCCTGGACGAATGGGCTCCTGGCTTATACCGGGCATGCCGTCATAGCCGATCTGGTCCTCAAAACCATGCCAGTGCATCGAAGTGGCCTCGGGCAGCTCGTTCTTGAGAACGACTCGAACCTTATCGCCTTGCGTCACTTGAATGGTCGGGCCGGGAGCGGAGCCGTTGAAGCCCCATACGTCGATCGTCTTATCGGGAGCGATCCGGCGCTTGAAGACGTGAGCCGTCAAGCGGAAGACCTTGACCTCTCCTTCCATCTCGAATGGCAGATCGCCCACGTCCGTCGTCACAACCGGTGTGTTGCTTAAGGGACCGGTCCGGTGATCGACTTTAGAAAGCGAGCCGCTGCTGCTGCCTTGATATCCGCCACGCGCGGCAACCTGGTCCGTGGGATTGTTTAAGCTGTGTGTGGATTCCGCGACGGCGCGACGGCTGAACAGCCCCGCGCCCATGCCGAAGGCACTTTGAAGAAAGGAACGGCGATTTGCCATGTGAAGATACTCCGGGAATACGGGTGGATGTGCAGCTGGGACCGCCGGACACGGAGGAGACTAGTGCTTCTATCTTGAAATAGAAGACAAAGCGACGCACTCCGGCCACCGGCATGAATAAGTCATCCGCGGGAAGGTCGCTATGCTAAACCAACAAAATCGTATGGAAAGAAACGGGAGAGCCTCTGCGGAAGGGTGGAGGTCCCCGGACCGGAATCGATAGATCCCGGTCCGTGGGCGCAAAAGTCGCGAGGTCGAAGATTGCGACGGCTGCGCTTGGAGTCAGGTAAGCGTTCACCCCGGAATGTTCGTTTGTGAGTGCCGGTTGAGCCGCGCAGGCTTGATGCCGGCAGGCATGAGCAGCTGAAACTGCGGTGGCGGTCCCACGGCAAATCTCGTGGTTCGGCATCCCGGCCATCGCCGGCATCGGCGCGGCCGGCGACTGATGGCAGGCAGGCGTCGTCAGCGTCACATCGCATTTCACCTCGCACACGGACGCAGCCGAGGAGAGCGACAGAAGGATCGCTGTCAACAAGCCCGTCAAGGTCGCACGCAAGCGCATAGCGGTATTATCCACCTTCGGCTGATCTGATGCGCGTTTCCGGTAAGAAGCAACGGTTGACGCTGAAAGTTTAAGCTGTAAAGCAACGTATTCAACCGAGTGGGAAAGACAATCGGACTACATTCAATAATCGTTACGTGACTCCCGCACATCGTCGCGAGTAGTCGTACACCATGTGAGCGGGAAGGGGAAGGGTGCGAAGAAGAGCGAGAGTCGAAGGATGCCTCGCTGTCTCTTGCAAGGAAGCCACGGGAATCGTCTCTACAATGCGTCCCGTATCCAGGACCGCCATCCGTTCGCAAAGCTGGAGGATCGAAAGCAAATCGTGGGAGATATAGAGCAGCGCGGTTCCGTCTTGCTCGTTGGCTTGACGCAGCAGGTTTAAGACTTCCATCTGATTACTCGGATCGAGGGCGCTGGTAGGTTCGTCGGCGATCACAAGAGCGGGGCGATGCAGCAGTGCGAGGGCGATCACCACCCGCTGTGCCTGTCCGATGCTGATCTCATTCGCCCTGCGCCCAAGGAACTGCTCATCGGACGGAAGGTGCACATCCTCCAGAAGCCTCTTGAGGCGAAGCGTAAGCGCCGACATAGGTTCGGTGCTGTGAGCTTTCCATGCTTGCTCAAAGTGAGTACGCAGCTTCAGGGCACTGTTGAGCGCGCTGGAAGGGCTCTGCGGCACCAGGGCGAGCCGCTTGCCCCGGATGCGTCTCGCCTCGTCTTCTTTCATGGACAGGAGATTCTTGCCTTCAAGCAGGACTTCGCCTTTCGCCCATCCCCCACGCCGGCAGAGCAGGCCCATCAACGCAAGGACAAGCGTGCTTTTTCCCGCGCCGCTGGTCCCGGCGAGTCCCAGGATTTCACCTTTTTGCAATAAAAATTGAAGGCCGCTCAGGATCCGGTGCTTGCCATAACCGGCTTCCAGGTCGACGGAAAGAAGAGGGCTGCTCATGGCCGAGCGCCTTTCCAGTACATGAAGTCGATGTTGGAGACCACCCCCGGCTGCAACACGGACAACTCGGCTCCTGCAAGCAGGGGCGACACGGCATACAACACGTTGGGGTAGACCAGGTAGATGAAGGGCTGCTGATCGTACACGATCTGCTGGACACGATCGACGGCGCGCTTCCGCTCTTTGTCGTTCGGGGATGCGGCTTGAAGCTGCATCTCTCGATCGATCTCCGCCTCCCATTCCGTGGCCGGCTTCGGCTCGGAGGGGTTCCACTGATGATTCGGCGAGGAGCTGAGCCAGACATTCATCACGGAGCTGGGATCGGGATCGACGTTGGAGAGTCCAAGGAGAGCCGCTTCGTAGTCCTGCGTGTGCATCAGCCGCTCGATGAGCGCTGGAAAATCGAGCGTGACGACATTCACCTGCATCCCGAGCGTGGCCAGGTCTTGCTGAATCAGCGCGGCCATCTTTTCACGGGAACGATTGCCGGCGTTGGTCAGAATGGAAAACTTGACTGGATGTCCTTCACGATCGACCAGGAGATTGGACGCCTTATGGAAGCCCTCCTTAGCCAGGAGCTGCAGGGCTGCCTGGCTGTCCGCCGGAATCGGGGAAAGCGCGGCATTGTGCCAGAGCGTGTTCGCGGGCGAGATGAACCCATTGGCCGGAGTCGCGTGGCCGTCGTAGGCAATCCTCGCCAGGTCGGCGCGATGGATAACCCGCGAGACAGCGACGCGAAAGGCCTGGCTCTGAAACCAGGCTTTCTCCCAGGACGGTAGCGGTGCCGAAGGAGCCTGATTGAACCACATCTGCTCGGTATTCAGCGACGGGCCAAGATCGTGAAGACTGGAAGCGCTCGTCCGCGTCAGCAAGGCATAGTTCTCCGGCGGAAGACTGTCGATGACCTGGTAGCGTCCCTTCATAAACCGCACCTGCTCCTGCTCGCGGTTACCGAGGATGTCCAGGCGCACGGAAGACAGATACGGTAGCTGCGCGCCGGCTGGATCGTGCCGCCAATAGAAGGGGTTCTTAAGAAGCTGGATGGATTCTCCTCGCTTGTACTCGCCCAGGACAAAGGAGCCGGCGGTCACCTTGCTGCCGCTGGGATGCCCAGCCGGTTCGATCGCGATCTCATCGAAGATGCGCCCCACGGCGACCACTCGCTTGGGAAGATGGACGCGGACCGTAAGCGCGTCCGGAGTTTCGATCGCGATGCCGCCACGGGGAGCTGGAAACTCCTCGGCCACGGGGGCGGCCACGGCGGGGTCCAGGATACGCGTCAGCGTAGCGGCTACATCTTTGGAGCTGAGCGCGGAGCCGTCCGAAAAGCGCAGGCCGCCGCGCAGGTGAAAGGTGACGACCCGTCCATCCGGCGAGGTGCTCCAACTGGAAGCCAGGAAAGGCTCGATCTGCTGCGTGCGGCGATTGATGCGCAGCAGGACCCCGCCGGTAAGATACCGCACCATCTCCGACGCCTGATCGTCCACCTTCGCGGGATCGAAGGTCTTGGGATCGTACTTGAGCGACCAGGTCAGCTCCGCCGGCTTCTGGGCTTGCATGGGTGACGTAAAAAGGAGCGAAAGGAGCGGCAGGAAGAGCAAGAGCGTTCTACGCATGGGCATGGGGGACCTCGATAAGCAGTTCCATAAGAAGCAGGACGGTGACCAGCAGAGCGATCGGAAGAAACACCCAATGCGACCCGGAGAGCGCGGCGGGGTGCTGGAGCGCGAGCAGCATGGAACCCCAGGAGGCCAATGGCTCGCTTACGCCCAGGCCGAGTGCGCCCAGGTTCGCCTCCGCGACCAGGCACACGGGGATCAGGATGATGAACTGCGAGACAAGCAACGGAAGCAGGCGCGGCAGAATATGACCCAGCGCCAACTGATCGGTCCGCAAACCGGTAGCTCTTGCGTGGAGAAGCCACTCCGAGTTGCGAACGCTCAGGGCGGAGGCATAGGTAATCCGCGCATAGGCGGGCCACGCAAGCAAGGCCAGCAGAAGGAAGGTCACGGCCGCCGATTGCAGCGGAGGCATGGTCAGCGGCAGCGCGGATCGCACCATCATCAGCAGAAACAACCACGGGAGGGTAAGGAAAAGATCGCTCAGGTAGAGCAGGCAGGAGCCCAGGGCGCGCGGCGCGAACGCAGCCGCCACGCCAATCAGGACGGCGATGCCGGTCGCGAGTCCCGACGCCAGAACCGATCCAGCCAGACCGAGCAGCAGGGCGCAAGCGAGCCGGACGGTGCGGTCGCGCCCAAGTTCATCCGTACCCGTCCAGTGCCCAGGAGAGCTTCCTTCGGCGATATGCTCGCGATCCTGCGTGGCAATCGTCCACGGCGACCGGATCACCGTCAGAGCCGAAGCGCCGATCAGGACCAGCAGTATCACCGATGCGAGCATTCTCATGGCGCGACCGCCTGTCTGCCGGACCCAGCCGCCATGCCGGCAATGCCTACGGCGGACGCCATCAGCAGCGTCACCCCAAGCAAGACGGGAAGGTCCCGGTTCATCGCTCCCGACCATGCCAGCTGCCCGAGCCCGGGTACATCGAAGATCACCTCCACGGGGACGATGGCGCTCAGCGCGGTTACAAACGAGATCATGCCGATGGTGAGAAGTTCACGCGTCAGCGGCGACAACAGATACAGGCCGGTAATACGGTATCCGGCGATCCCTTGTGCCCGCGCGTAAAGAAGATGAGGAGCTTGCCGGCTTTGGCGAAGCAGCTTATACACCAGCTTGAAATCCCGCGCGACCAGCATGGCCGTCAGCACGGCAAGCGGACCGCCCTTGCCGGCGAGCAGGCAGGCCGTGGCCATCGCTCCGATGGGGATCGCAAGCAGCAGGCAGGTGACCAGGGTAATACCCGCCTCGCCATGGTCTCTCTTGCGCAGACTGAGAGGAAGCGCCAGCATCAACGCGAGCGACCATCCGCAGACAATCCCCGCAGCTAACAGCATGGCCGTGACCCTGATCCGCGGCCGCATCAGATCCGCTACAGGAACACCGTACTGCTTCGACTCGCCGAGATCCCCGCGTGTCCAAGCGTGCACGACATCTCTCGTTAAAGCGAGCACCGAACCTTGCAGATTCTGCTGGGTCTTCAACGATGCTCGCGCGCCTTCCGCGTAGACCGCGTCCATCTCGAGCGCATCGGTAAAGTACCCCGGAGCGAAGCGCATCAGCGCGATCGTGCCAAGGGCGGCAACCACGATGAGGGAAACGACTCGTGCAAGGCGGACGGCCAAGCGAGCGATCGGCGTGGTCATGCTCCAGCTCGGTCGTGAGGCTCTTCTTCCGTGGAGGCGGCACGATGGTGCGCTTCCTTGTGCAGATACATCCGGCGGTCGGCCAGGGCAAGAAGCTCCTCGGCCGTCTCCCCATCGGCCGGAAACGAACACGCGCCGAGGCTCGCCGACACTTCCGTCACCATCTTGACGGAGCCGCGCGCCGACAGCACCATATCCGCGATCGAGTCCAGGCGTACCGACAGATCGGCGTCGTTCGTGCCGGGAAGCAGAAAGACGAACTCATCGCCTCCAATCCGCGCGACGGTATCGTAGGGCCTACAGCCCTGACGGAATCGATCGGCGATCGCGCTCAACAGCATGTTGCCGACAAGGTGTCCTTCGCGGTCGTTGACCTGCTTGAAGAAGTTGAGATCGCACATAATGACGGAAAGCGCGGTTCCATCGCGGCGGCACCGGTTCAGCTCCGTTTCAAGCTGAAGGAAGAGCCTTCGGGCGTTCGGAAGGTTGGTCAGGTAGTCCGTGTCCGCGTCGGACTCGGCTTGGCGGAACCGCCCGACATTCTGTAGCGAAAGCGAGAGCTTCGACTCCATCACCTGCAAAATGCGAAGATGATCCCTCGAAAACGAATCCGCTTTCAACGCATACAGCGTCAGCACCCCGAAGACTTTGCTCGCCAGGTCGAACAACGGCATCGACAGGGCGGCTTGCAACCTTTCATCCGGCCCCGGCTTTTTGTGGTAAGCCGGCTCTACCGAGGCGTTGCCGTTCATGATGGCCTTGCCGCTTTGGGCGACCCAGCCGGAGATGCCATCCCCCATGGCGATCGGTTGAACGGAGAAGCAACGGGCGTCCTCTCCGTCCACGTGTTGGAGCACGACCGACTCGTCTTTTACAAGATAGAGCGCGCAACAATCGAACGGCACCAGGCGGTGCAGGCGCGACGTCATCACGGAGATCGTCTCCTGCAAGCTCAGGGAGTTGCCCAGCGACTGGCTCATCTCGAACAAAGTCTGGGCTTCCTGGCTGGCTGCCGCGATCAAGTGAAGCGAGGAGGCCCCGGCCCCCAGCCTCGATTCTCCCTCGCTTCTCGCTTCCCCGGACTTTCCCGCCGGCGCGTTGTCCTGCTGGAACCCCGCTCCGGGAGCGATCCCTCTCCAGACATTGACTTCCTTGACCAGCGGCACGAACTGTCGCTCTTCATCTTTGCGCGATTGCTTTTCCAACTCGAGGCAATGAAGCTGAAAGACCTCGACCACATGAGGGTCGAACTGCGTTCCAGACAAGCCCTTTACCAGCGCCATGGCTTCCTCAAGCGATTTGCCCTTGCGATACGGTCTGTCGGAAGTCAGAGCGTCGAAGCAGTCGACCACGGTCAGGATGCGCGCACCGATCGGTATCTCCTCCCCCTGCAAACCGTCCGGGTAGCCCTCCCCGTTCCACCACTCATGATGGGATCGAACGATCGGCACGACGGGGTACGGAAATTGCACACGGTCCAGGATGTCCGCGCCCACGACGGGGTGGATCTTCATCTTCTCGAATTCTTCCAGCGTGAGCTTGCCGGGCTTGTTGATGATGTGCTCCGGCACGGCGAGTTTGCCGATGTCGTGCAGGAAGGCCGCGGTATGCAGAGCCTTCATCTGCAACTTGTCCAGGTTCAGCGCCGTGCCCACGGCGGCGACATAGCTCCTGACGCGGAAAAGATGATCGTGCGTCTCCTGATCCTTCGCTTCGATCGCCATGGCCAGGCCTTCGATCGTTCGCAGATGCAGCGCTTCCGTCTCTTCCAGGTGCTGTTGCCGCTCTTTGGTGCGAATCACCTGCGCCGTGTAGGCGCGATAGACCGTATACACCAGGGGAATCAGCAGCAGCGAGGAAGAGGGGCCGAACGCGGCACCGATACGGTCCGCCGCCGCGGCCAGCGCGGCCCCCACCAGGTAAAACGGCAGATACCAGGGAAACTCCTTCTTCCACAAGGGATAAGCGGGTTCCCTCTTGGAGGTGGCGATCGCCAGCGCCACGGGGATCGTGCTGCAACAGAAGAAGGCGGCGGCGGCTAGGGAGAGCGCGGGCGCCAGCGCCATGCCGAGTTTGATGAAGACGGAATAGACCAGGTACGCCGTGGCGGTCGCGCTCATGCTGTTCGCCACGTTGAAAAGGATTTGCACCGCGGTGAACAGCTTCTTTACCCGAATGCGACACTGCGCCGCCACGGACAAAGCCGCCAACAAAATGGCCTGCAAGGGCGATAGCTGCACGATCGCCAGGAACAGGAATGGAAAGTTCAACGACATCGACCCATCGCCCTGCGGCAGAGCGACCTTCAGCCGGGAACTCAGCAGAATCGCGGTAAGGAACACAACGAAGCGAACCCACGAGGAACTTGGATAGCGCGTGGCCCATGCCGTGGCGGCCATCGCCCACAGCATCACAAGACCGATCAACCATTTTGTCCGTAAAGACATCTGTGCTCGCGGCCTCGGAGTGTCCCTTTCCCTGAACGCTTCCTTCTTTATCGGAGCGGGAGGAACAATCGATTAGCCGAGGCGTCGCTGGAACGCGGGAACGATCCCGACCCCTGAAACATGTCTCGCCGGCCGAGTCTCCCGTTTCATCCCTAAGAACTCTCTAATGCCTATTACCTTTAGCCGGTAACCCGCCAATTCCTCTATCTCAATATCGTGCCGTACCGATATGGGAGGGAGTACGAGAGTTCGTTACTCCAAACCGGTCTCCATCGGTCAGAAAAATCGAACGTGGAGACACCTCAACCAAGTCACCAGATAGCCCAACCGATCCTAAATAAACATGGAGCAACTTCTATGAAATACCGTTCTAAACTCATCCGTTCCGCGACCTATGCCCTGGCGTTTTCTCTTGCCGGCGCGTCGGTAGCGCAGCACGACAACTCTCAGCACTCCAAATTAGCCAAGGATGTTGCCGAAGCAAGTGCCAACGAAACCCTGTCCGTCATCGTCCAATACAAGACCAATCCCGTAAGCGACGAATTACAAAATCTTTTGGCAAAAAACGCCAAGGTTTACGGCAAGATGCTTGGCATCAAGGCAGTGGCCACAACCATACAACGCTCGGCGCTTACGGATTTACTGTGGGACGACAATGTCGCCCACGTTTCGATGGACCATCCCTTGGGCGCCCGGCAGGTCAGCGTTACCAAGGCCGAGTACACCACCGAGCCCATCAACGCGCCTCAGGTCTGGTCGCAGCAATACGACGGGACCGGCATCGGCGTCGCGGTGATCGACAGCGGCATCAACCCCATGGACGACCTATCGTCGAATGGCAAGGGAAAAGGTACGCGGATCGTCTATAACCAAAGCTTTGTTCCGTCAGCGCCTACCGATGCGACCGACCACTTCGGTCACGGCACCCATGTCGCGGGATTGATCGCCGGCAACGCACACGATTCCACTGGAAAGAATTACACGCGCACCTTCTCCGGCGTCGCTCCCAACGTCAACTTGATCAATCTGCGCGTTCTCGACGCCGACGGGCAAGGTTCCGACTCCTCGGTCATCGCCGCGATTGAAACCGCAATCAGCCTCCAAAGCACCTATAACATCCGCGTGATCAACTTGTCGCTCGGCCGGCCGATCTATGAAAGCTATCAGGTGGACCCGCTCTGCCAGGAGGTTGAAAAGGCCTGGAAAGCTGGGATCATGGTGGTCGTCGCCGCCGGAAACAATGGCCGCGACCTCGCGCTGAACGCCGAAGGGTACGGGACCATCGAGGCTCCCGGCAACGACCCTTACGTGCTCACGGTAGGTGCTGTCCGCACGATGGGAACCTCAACCATCCAGGACGACGCGATGGCAAGCTACAGCTCCAAAGGGCCTTCGTTCATCGACCACATCGCCAAGCCGGACATCGTCGCGCCGGGCAATCTTGTCAGCAGCCTGGAAGTTTCCAACAGCACCCTGGTGACGCAGAATCCTACGTTCGTTACCCTTAATTCCTTCTACATCAGTCATGGAAACAGCTCTCCGTCCAAGGATTACTTTCCTCTCAGCGGCACAAGCATGGCGACAGGCGTGGCCAGCGGTGCCGCCGCGCTTCTGCTTCAGGCGGAGCCAAGCCTGACTCCGGACCAGGCGAAGGCTCTCCTGATGCGGAATGCCAACCACAACGATCTGCCGCAGACCAGCACGGTGACCGATCCTCTTTCGGGTACGACCTACACCGCGCACAACGATCTGCTGACCATAGGTGCGGGATACCTCGATATCCTCGCAACATTGACTGACGCGCAAAAGAGCATCGCTCCACCGATCGCTCCCGCTCAGCCAGGCGGACCGCACACCATCACGCAGAGCACGATCACCTCCTTGCTGACTCCGAACAATCTACCGGTAGGAACAGCCATGTCGCCCGCCGTGGCTTTCGATCCAACCTCTGGCAACGTGTATCTGGTGACGAATCAGACCGCGTTATGGGGTGCAACAGCCCTCTGGGGTGCTTCAAACGTCTATGGACAAAGTGCATTCGTCGGCAGCTCCACCGCCCTCTGGGGAGCCACCGCCCTCTGGGGAGCGAACAATCCTTCGGGGTTCACCGCGCTTTGGGGAGCCACCGCCCTCTGGGGTGCGAACGATCCCGCCTCCTTTACAGCTCTTTGGGGTGCCACGGCGCTCTGGGGTGCTTCGACACCGGATGCCGCCACCGCGCTTTGGGGTGCGTCCAGCCTCTCAGGCTCTACGGCGCTCTGGGGAGCCAATAGCGTGCATGGCTCCACGGCGCTCTGGGGTGCTTCGGCTCCTCTGGAGTTCTAAAACGAACCCATCAACTGAATGCAGCACCGCGGCTGTGCCTTCGCCAGCCGCGGTGCGGGTTTGCTTGAGAAACAGATCGATACGGTACAGCCCGCGGCCGCGCATTCATGCCCCGATTGCTCGGGATTGCAGCCGCCATGTACGATTAAACCGCCGCTCATCGACCCACGGCGGATGGAGTTACGCATGGCCTTTCGCTCGTTAACCCGCCGCCATCTCCTCAAAACCGGAACCCTCGCCTCCCTTTCCTTCGCCGCGCAACGCAGCGCCTACGCCAAGGTGGTCGCGCCCGCATCCGCCGTGCCCACGCCCACCCTGCTGCGACAGCTCGACTACAACCAGGTCGCCCTGCTGCCCGGACCGATGCGCCGACAGTTCGACCAGACTCACCAGCGCTTCATGGGCATCGACAACGACATGCTCCTCAAGCCCTTTCGCGAAGCTGCCGGCCTTCCCGCGCCGGGAGACGACATGGGCGGCTGGTACTCCCACTCCCGCTTCTTCAACGTCATCTACGGCGCGGACGGCTTCGTCCCCGGCCACAGCTTCGGCCAGTATCTCTCCGGTCTGTCGCGCGCCTACGCCATCACCGGTTCGCGTGCGACCCAGGCCAAGGTCGAGCAACTGGTCGCCGGTCTGCAACCTACCCTCGTCAGCCGCTTCTACGATGGCTACCATCTTCCCGGCTACACCTTCGACAAGCTCTGCTGCGGTCTGATCGATGCCTCTAGCTACGCCGAAGTCGCCAGTGCCATGCCCGCCGCCGAGCAAGCTCTCGCCGCCGCGCTCCCCCATCTGCCGGAAAAGGCGCTCTCCCGCTACGAGCAGCGCGCCCGGCCGCACACCCTTGACGCCGACACCTGGGACGAGACCTACACGCTTCCCGAGAATCTCTTCCTCGCCTACCAGCGCAGCGGCCGCCCAGCCTTCCGCGACGCCGCCGTGCGCTTCCTCGAAGACGACACCGTCTTCAACCCCCTTGCCGAAGACGTCAACGTGCTCGCCGGGGAGCACGCCTACAGCCACGTCAACGCCCTCAGCTCAGCCATGCAGGCTTACCTGACCATGGGCAGCGAAAAGCATCTTCGCGCCGCGCGCAACGGCTTTGCAATGGTCGAAGCGCAAAGCTTCGCCACCGGCGGCTGGGGCCCGGCGGAGCTCCTCCAAAGGCCAAATACCGATGACCTCGCCCGTAGCATCTTCAAGGAAGTGAACCACTTCGAAACGCCCTGCGGAGCCTACGCCCACTTCAAAATCACCCGCTATCTCCTCCGCGTCACCGGCGACAGCCGCTACGGCGACAGCATGGAGCGCGTCCTCTACAACACCGTCCTCGGCGTCAAGCCCATCCTCGAAGACGGCTCCAGCTTCTACTACTCCGACTACAGCACCAGCGGACGCAAAACCTACCACCACGATCGCTGGCCCTGCTGCTCCGGCACCTTGCCCCAGATCGCCGCCGACTACGGCATCAGCTCCTATCTGCAATCGAAAGACGGCCTCCACGTCATCCTTTACGTGCCCTCCAAAGTCACGTGGCGCGAGGGCGGCGTTCCCGTAACCCTCACCCAGGAGACCGCCTATCCCCTCCGCCCAACCACCCGGCTTACGATCGGCGTCGGCACCACGCGCGAGTTCACTCTCAACCTGCGCATCCCCGCCTGGGCGGGCGCGGGCACCCGTGTGCTGGTCGGCGGCAAAGCCACGGAAGCCGAGGTACGGCCAGGCACCTTCTTCCCGTTGCGCCGCGCCTGGCGCAACGGCGATGTCGTCGAGATCGAGTTCGCCATGCCCCTCCGTCTCGAAACCCTCGACCTCAAAGAGCCCACCCGTACTACGCAGCTCGCCGCGCTCATGGCCGGCCCCGTTGTCTTCATGGCCACCGGGCCCTGGCCCATCGAGATCGAACGCGACCGGCTCCTCTCCGCCGCCAAGGTAAGCGGAGGCGACGCCTACAGCATCACCTTCGACAAAGTCCCGG
The DNA here is from genome assembly GCA_964246805.1 of uncultured Acidobacteriaceae bacterium. GTDB lineage: Bacteria > Acidobacteriota > Terriglobia > Terriglobales > Acidobacteriaceae > Edaphobacter. The sequence goes on along the minus strand of CAXTRY010000023.1, from coordinate 14,041 downwards.
TCGTCTTCAAACCCTTTACCGCCATCGACGACGAGGTCTACCGCACCTATCAGATGTTGCGCGCCTAATATTGCGCTCCTAAAAAGAGCCAATTTACGGCACACAGGCTGTCGCAAGGAGCTTCCAGGCACCCGGGGAGAACTGGAGAGCGTCGTCAATCGTTTTTTGTCCACCGGCTTTGTCGCCCAGCGCACACTGCGCGACGGCGAGATTCCGGGCAAGCCCCAGATCGGTCTGGTTGCGATCGAACACGAGCTTCCACGATTTCACCGCCTCCGGGACTTCCCCACGGTTGGCGGCAAAGAAACCGAGATTGGAGAGCGCTGTCGGGTTTAGAGGTTCGGCCGCAAGAAGTTCGCGCAAATGTTTTTCGGAAGCGACGGCATCGCCGCGAAGGCCGTCGAGTACACCCAGAGCCTCCAGAAAATGGGGGTCGCGTTCACCCGAGGCGTAGAGCTGCTGCATCGTTGCGAGCGTGCCGCGAAGGTCTTTCGATTGACCATTTCTTACCGTGATGTAAGCGGCTAAGGCTGCGTCTCGTGCATCGGCCATGGGCGAGAAGATGGCGGTCAGCTTTCGATCGCTCTTAGCGTCGAAACGATCCCGAAGCGCGGGAACAGGCTCGCGCAGGATTCTATGGTCGGTCCACGCCACGTGCGGAATGTTCCGTGCCGTCGTTCGTTGCATATGGCAGCCGGCGCAGTCCGGCGTCTCGGGATGATGTTTGTTGGCAATTTGCGGTGAACTGTGGCAGGTAAGGCATTTTGCCCGATAGAAAGCGACTCGTTCGGCGGAAGAGGGCGACCGATGCGGGTCATGACAGGTAGTGCACGACATGCTCTCGCCGCTAACGCGTTTGCAGCGGCTGGCGGCAAACTGCTCGACCTCGCTGACGCCGCGATCCAGCGGATCGGCGCTTGCCTGAACGAAGAACGAAAGGAAATCCGAGAGGCGCTCCCCGGGACGGTAATCGACGGCGGACCGGTTAGGTCGCTCGACGGCCACGTCTCCCTCCAAATGGCAGTTCATGCAAATGGAATCGCGGCGATCGGCGCCGAGCTTCGCGGGATTGAGAACGGACGCTTTGCCGCCGGAGCGCACATGGGCCGAGGCATCGCCGTGGCAGCTCTCGCAGGTGATGCCGGTCTGTGCAAAAGGAAGACCCGCGTAGCGACTGCGCGTTCCGCTCTCCGTATGCGCGACGCCGCTCATATGACAGCGCAGGCAGCCGGACTCCACGGGAATCGCGGCGGGCATCGCCTCAGCCTTCTCATAGCCCGGCTTCATGTCGTAGCCGCCCGTCGCCGCGTACCAGGCCACGGGAGATTCCAGTAAATAGCCCTGTTGGGTATAGAGATAAGTAACGCCGAGATGGCCCGAACCCAGGAAGTAGTCCAGCCGCTGCTTGCTGATGGCTTGGGCGTTCGTAGTGTTGGAAGAGCTGAGCCACGCCGCGTTCGCATCCGCATAGATTTTGTAGCGCGTACCTGAAGGTATGTGGACAAAATCTGCCGTAAGCAGGTGGTCCACGGCTCGCCCGCTGGCATTTGCCATGGGTGTGGCGAGATAACGGTTGTAAATCTCCCGATGGCAACGAGCGCAAGGAGCGTCCGCCTCCTTAACCGTCTGCTGGCCACGCGCCATCATCGCAAACATGACCGCAAATAAGAGGTAGGCCGACAGGCACAGCCGCGGAGCAGACATGCGAATCACTATACGAGAATTACTCCCTGCCGCTCGCATGTCAAAAGTTTAGAGCGACATTTCCTCAGATGTCTTGCCGCCACGCAAGCCTTAAGATGAAGGTATGGCCGCAGAGTTTACCCATCTCCATCTCCACACCGATTACTCCCTCCTCGACGGAGCCTGCGACGTAGATAAACTAGCCGCCCACCTCGCCAAAATAGGCCAGACCGCCGCCGCCATGACCGACCACGGCAACATCTACGGGGCCGTCCACTTCTTCGACGCCATGGGCAAAAAAGGCCTCAAGCCCATCCTCGGCTGCGAGCTCTACCTCTGCAGGAACGGCGACCACCGCGCCGCCCCCGAAGGCGACAAGTACAACCACTTCCTCGTCCTCGCCGAAAACGAAGTCGGCTACCGCAATCTCGTCCGCCTCACCAGCGAGGCCGCCCTTCACGGCTTCTACCGCAAGCCGCGCGTCTCCAAAGACTTCCTCGCCAAGCACAGTGAAGGCCTCATCGGCTTCTCCGGCTGCCTCGCCGGCGAGATCAACCAGCACCTCATGGCCGGCAAGTACGACGAGGCCAAGCGCTCCGCCGGGCAGTTTGAAGAGATCTTCGGCAAGGGCAACTTCTTCCTCGAAATCCAGGATCACGGCCTCGCCCCCGACAAAGCCGTCTGCGACGCTCTCTTTCAGATGGAGCGCGAGCTCGACATCCCGCTCATCGCCACCAACGACGCCCACTATGTCGCCGGAGACGACTCCCGCGCCCATGAGATCCTGCTCTGCGTCCAAACCGCCGGCAGCATGAACGACCCCAAGCGCTTCAAGTTCGACACCAACGAGTTCTACCTCAAATCCGCCGAGGAGATGCACCGCACCTTCGCCCAAACGCCCGAGGTCTGCACCCGCACCATGCAGTTCATCGACCGCTGCAACCTGAAAATGACGAAGGTCGACAATCCCTTCCCCGAGTTCCCCGTACCCGAAGGCGAGACCCTCGACAGCTTCTTCGAGCGCGTCTGCCGCGACGGCCTCGCCAAACGCCTCGCCACCGCCGTCGAGCACCTCCGTTCGCGCGGCCTCCTTCGCAAGACCATCCCCGACTACCAGGCCAGGCTTGACCGCGAACTCGCCTGCATCAAACAGATGAAGTTCCCCGGCTACTTCATGATCGTCTGGGACTTCATTCGTTACGCCCGCGAGCAGAACATCCCCGTGGGGCCGGGGCGCGGCTCGGCCGCCGGTTCGCTCGTCGCCTACTGCATGGAGATCACCGACATCGATCCCCTCCAGAATGAGCTCCTCTTCGAGCGCTTCCTCAACCCCGAGCGCATCTCCATGCCCGACATCGACATCGACTTCTGCATGAATCGCCGCGGCGAGGTCATCGAGTACGTCAACCGCAAATACGGCCGCGAGCAGGTCGCCCAGATCATCACCTTCAACACCATGGCCGCCAAGGCCGCCATTAAGGACGTAGGCCGCGCCCTCGACATACCCTACGGCGAGGTCGACCGCATCGCCAAGATGATCCCGCCCACCATCGGCATCACGATCGACCGCGCCCTGGCGGATCACGGACCGCTGATGCAGGCCTACGAAGCCGACCCCAAAATCAAGGAGCTTATCGACGCCGCCCTCCGCCTCGAAGGCCTCGTCCGCGGCGCGGGCGTCCACGCCGCCGGGGTCGTCATCGCCCCCAAGCCCCTCACTGAACTCGTCCCCGTCACCCGCGCCAAGGATGACTCCATCGTCACCGCCTACGACATGGGGGCCATCGAAAAGATGGGTTTGCTCAAGATGGACTTCCTCGGCCTGACCACCCTCACCGTCATCGACGACGCCCTCAAGCTCATCCTCCAGACCACCGGCCAAACCGTCGACATGGCCACCATCCCCCTCGACGACACCGTCACCTACGAGAAGGTATTTCATCGCGCCCTTACCTCCGGCGTCTTCCAGTTTGAGTCCGGCGGCATGCGCGACGTCCTCCGCCGCTACAAACCCAACACTGTCGAAGACCTTACCGCCCTCAACGCCCTCTTCCGCCCCGGCCCCATCCAGGGCGGCATGATCGACGACTTCATCGAGCGCAAATGGGGCCGCCGCGTCGTCGAATACATGCTCCCCGAACTCGAACCGCTCCTCCGCGAGACCCTCGGCGTCATCGTCTACCAGGAGCAGGTCATGCAGATCGCCGCCACCGTGGCCGGCTACTCTCTGGGCGACGCCGACCTGCTCCGCCGCGCCATGGGCAAAAAAGACCCCAAAGAGATGGAAAAGCAGCGCGAACGGTTCATGTCCGGCGCGGCCGCCAACAAGCACCCCAAGGACATCGCCGGCAAGCTCTTTGACCTCATGGCCCAGTTCGCCGGCTACGGCTTCAACAAATCGCACTCCGCCGCCTATGCCCTGCTCGCCTATCACACCGCCTGGCTCAAGACACACTTTCCCGTCGAGTTCATGGCCGCCCTGCTCACCAGCGAAACCTCCAAGCCCGAGAATGTCGTCAAATACATCTCCGAGTGCCGCGAGATCAGCATCCCCGTCGTCCCGCCCAGCGTCGAGGTCTCGGACGCCAACTTTACCCCTGTCCAAACCGCCACCGGCATGGCCATCGGCTTCGGCCTCGCCGCCATCAAAAACGTCGGCTACAACGCCATCGAATCCATCCTCGCCGCCCGCGCCGCGCTCCAGGCTGAAGGCAAACCGCGCTTCAGCAGCGTCTGGGAGTTCTGCGAGCGCGTCGACCTCCGCCTGCTCAACAAACGCGTCCTCGAATCCCTTATTAAAGCCGGAGCCATGGACGGCTTCGGTGGCCGCGCCCAGATCACCGCAGCGCTCGACAAGGCCATGGAGCGCGCCCAGAAAGCCCAGCGCGACGAGGCCGCCGGACAGCATGGTCTCTTCGGCATCTTCGACGACGGGCCGATCGCCGTCAAAACCGAAGAAGCCCTCCCCCGGGTCGCCGAGTGGGACGAGCACACCCGCCTCCAGAACGAAAAGGATGTCCTCGGCTTCTTCGTCTCCGGCCACCCCATGGACAAGTACCGCGAGAAGCTCCGCAACCTCAAGGTCGTCGACACCGCCACCGCCTGCGAAATGAAGCCGGAGCCCCAGCAATTCCGCCGCGGACGCCAGGAGGAAGAGCAGAACGAAATACAGGTCGCCGGCGTCATCACCGGCCTCAAAGTCGCCAAGTCCAAGCGCTCCGGCGAGATGTACGCCCAGGCCTGCCTCGAAGATACCGTCGGCAAAATCGAGCTCATCGCCTTCCCGCAGAGCTACGAAAAGCTCGCCGAACGCCTCAAGATCTCTGTCCCCGTGCTCGTCCGCGGCGCGTTGCGTGGCGAAGAAGACGCCGCCCCCAAGCTCGCCGTCTCCTCCATCCAGGCTCTCGAAGACATCAAGATCAAGCTCCCCGACTCGCTCCGCATCAAGGTTCCCCTTCACTCCCCCGACGCCCGCCTGCTTGAAAAGCTGCTCGCCATCCTCACCGCCGCCCCCGGCCAGGGCAAACTCCTCCTTGACCTTGAAGAGCCCGGCGAGTTCTGCGCCGTCCTTGAACCCCACAACGTCCGCGTAGCCGCCGACCGGCTCTTTATCGACAATGTTGAAGAGTTAGTAGGGCGGGGCGGAGTAAGGGTGCTGGACTAAGAAATTGCATTTTATTTGGTAGCGTTACCGGGGCTCGAACCCGGACTCTTCGCCTTGAGAGGGCGACGTGTTAACCAGTTACACCATAACGCCACGTTATGAAGTGAAGAGCCGGGAACCAGACATCTCTCCCCGCTGCAACTCTTCCACTATACCAATCGAGGCCCGAAAACGCCACCGGCCCGGCACTCCCAAGCGGCCTACAGCCCCAACTTCTTGACCTCATCGTTGTAATACTTCCGGTACAGGATGTCCCACTCCTGCGATCCCTCCGTGATGATCTTGCGCTGCGACGCGATCTTCTGCCGCGCGTTCGCGTCCAGCTTCATCTCCTCCATCAACAGCTTTTCAAGCGCCTTGCGCGCCTCCTGCCGGATCGTGTTCCGGTCCTCCAGAAAGCCGACCTGGTCGATCTCCGCCAGCGTATCCGCCACCGTGTGGGCCAGTTTGTTCAGCTTGTCGCGCGTGATCCTCACAGCACCGCCTTATACTTGCGCGCCAGCTCGTTCTTCACCTTCTTGAACATCTCCGGATAGCTCGCGCCCGTCTTCCGCATATCCTCCTGAAACGCCTCCAGGATCACGCGAACCTCGTCGTTGATACGGTCTTCAAGCGCCAGCTCGTCCGTCATCGCCACCGTCACGCGCTCGTTGACCGCCTGCACCTTCTCAGCCTGAATCATCTTCGCTTCCAGCAGGTGCTTCACTGTCTGGCGCGCCAAATACCCTACGTAATCTCTTGAAAAAATCATTTTACTTTCCAGCGATCATACCACGCGGACGCCCCCGCAAACCCTTCCATCGAAGCGGTTTCCTCCCTCGCAAGATGCGCCTGTACGCCACCGCCCCCTTTCTGAGACAATCGATATTCGATGCAACCCGATAACCTGATCTCGCTCAAAGACGACATGGTGGCCTTCATCGCCGGGCATGGCCTGCGCCAGTTCAACGGCTACGTCACCGAGGAAGTCCCCACCGTCCTCCTCGAAGAAGACGACCCCGACGGCTGGAAGACCTTCGTCGAACACGCCAAGGCTGCCGGCGTCCCCTTCATCACCATGAGCGAGGTCATCCTCGAAAAAGCCGACCTCGGCCTGCTGCTCGAACAGCTCCGCGAGCACAGCTTCCCCGACTCCGACGACACGCCCGACCTCGACGACGCCGAGTACCTCGTCCGCCACGTCGGCAAAATCGGCTACCTCCAGCTCGGCTTCGCCCACCAGGGTGTCATGTTCCTCGTGGAGATCACCACCGAGTGGTACGACCGCTTTCAGGAGCTGATGGAGCACGTCACCGATCTCGCCGGCGTCATCGTCGACGACCGCGACCGCGACGAGTAGCCCCGCCGTGGCCACCCTCGCCGCCCGGCCGGAGCCGCGCTGGGTCCTCGCGCCGGCGGACGAAGCCGCCATCGCCGTCCTGGCGGCCGAACTCGACTGCCCGCCCGCCATCGCCCATCTCCTCGTCGCCCGCGGCATCCCCGACCGCGCCGCCGCCACCCTCTTCTTCCATCCCTCGCTCGACCATCTCCACGACCCCCTGCACATGCTCGGCATGGCCCCAGCCGTCGCCCGCATCCAGCAGGCCGTCGCCCAAGACGAGCCTATCCTCATCTACGGCGACTACGATGTCGACGGCACCATCGCCACCGTCCTCCTCAAAACCGCCATCGAGCGTATCGCGCTCCTGAAGGATCCCGAGAAGCCCGCGAAGGTCACCTGGCACGTTCCGCACCGCATCCGCGAAGGCTACGGCATGCAGGAGGCCATCCTCGGCCGCGCCGCCGAAGCAGGCATCCGCCTCGTCATCAGCGTCGACACCGGCATCCGCGCCTTCGCCGCCGCCGCCGAAGCCAAGGCCCTCGGCCTCGACCTCATTGTCACCGACCACCACCTTCCCGACGGCATGGCCGGCATCCCTGAAGCCCAGGCCGTCATCAACCCCGCCCAGGCCGGCTGCCCCTACCCCTTTAAGCACCTCTGCGGAGCCGCCGTCGCCTTCAAGCTCGCCCACGCCCTCCTCGCCGCCGCCGCCGTTACGCCCGAACAGCAAGCCCGCCTCCGCGCCGTCCTTCTTCCCTCCTTCCTCAAGCTCGTCGCCCTCGCCACCATCGCCGACTCCGTCCCCCTTACCGGCGAAAACCGCGCCATCGCCGCCCTCGGCCTCCGCGAGCTGCGCAACCCCGTCCAGCCCGGCCTCCGCGCCCTCATGGAAGTCGCCAAGCTCCCCCTCGACCGCTCCCCCTCCGCCATGGAGGTCGGCTTCCGCCTCGCTCCGCGCATCAACGCCGCCGGCCGCATGGACATCGCCGACGATGTCATCGAGCTCTTCCTCACCCGCGATCCAGGCCGCGCCCGCAGCCTCGCTGAAAAGCTCGACCGCCTCAACCAAGATCGCCGCGACGCCGAAGCCGAAGCCCTCCGCGCCATCGAAACCCGGATCGCCGCCCTTCGCGATGACGAGGGCGAGCTGCCACCCGACTGCATCCTCCTCGACGACCCCGCCTGGCATCGCGGCGTTCTCGGCATCCTCGCCTCGCGCGTCGTCGACCGCACCGGCCGCCCCGCCCTCGTCCTCACCCATGCCGATGGCCACGCCCATGGCTCCGGCCGCTCCATTGAAGGCTTCCACCTGCTCGACGCCCTCACCGCCGCCCACTCCGCCGAGCTCGACCTCTTCACGCGCTTCGGCGGCCATGCCCACGCCGTCGGCTTCTCCCTTCCTTCCGCGCTTCTTCCCACCTTCCGCGAACGCCTCTCCGCCCACGCCGCGCAGGCTCTCACGCCGGATCTCCTCTGCCCAGAGCTCCACTGCGACGCCGAACTCTCCCTCGCCGAAATCACCCCCACCCTTTGGCAATGGCTCGCCCGCTGCGGTCCCTTCGGCAACGCCCACCCCGAACCGGTCTTCGTCGCCCGCGCCGTCACCCTCGCCGCGCCCGTCCGCGTCCTCAAGGAAAAGCACATCTGCCTGGAACTCACCCAGCAAGACGAACGAACGGGGGACACCGCCAGGCTCCGCGCCCTCGGCTGGAGCCGCTCCACCAACTGGCCCGAGCACTGCTCCGCCCTCGACCTCCGGCCCGGAGCACGCCTCGACATCGTCTTCCGCCTCACCGAAAGCCGGCACGAACTCTACGGCGGCCTCCAGCTTGAACTCTTGGCTCTTCGCTGCGTATGAAGCGCGGCACCCCTTCGGTAAAATCCTGCTTCGTTTCCACGACTTAGGCGTCTTATATACTGATCTTCATCGACTTCTGACCTCATGCCCCCTTCACGGAAGAGTTATAGTTCGACCATTGTGTGGAGCGGTGTAGCCGTGCTATCCGCGATCCTGATTCTGCTTTACGTCCGGTCACCCTCCCATGAGGCCGTGCCCATCCGTGTAGCCTCCGCCAGCCATCAAGACCTGCTGCGTACCGTCTCCACCAATGGGAAAGTGGAGCCTATCGAAGAGTTCCAGGCGCACGCCCCCTATGCCGGCGTCGTCCAACAGATACTGGTCGATGTGGGCAGCAAGGTGAAAGCCGGTCAGCTGCTTATAAAGATGAGCGACGCCGACGCCCGTACCCGCATCACCGGAGCCACCTCGGCCCTCCGTTCCGCCGAGGCCACCAACGCCGACCTCACCCAGGGCGGTAGCCGGGAAGAGCGCATCGCGATCGCCGCCGATCTCCAGCGCGGTCAGCTCCAGGTCCAGCAATCGCAAAAAGACCTCGCCGCCCTCGAACTCCTTCAGCAGAAAGGCGCGGCCTCCGTCAGCGAAGTCGACTCCGCCCGCCAGCGTCTCGCCACCTCCGAGGCCGCCCTCCAGCAGACCCGGGAGCGCGCGTCGGACCGCTACAGCAGCACGGACCGTACCCGCGCCGCCGCCCAGCTCGCCGATGCCCGCGCTTCGCTCGCCGCCGCCAACGGCAACCTGCAGACCATCAACATCCGCGCCCCTTTTTCCGGCTCCGTCTATTCCCTTCCCGTCGCGCAATTCGATTTTGTCGCCAGCGGAGACGACCTGATGGATGTAGCCGACCTCAATCGTCTTCAAATCCGCGCCTACTTCGACGAACCCGAGATCGGCCAGCTCGCCCCCGGCCAACCCGTCAAGATCGTCTGGGACGCCAAGCCCGGACAGACCTGGCATGGCCGCATCTATCGCGCGCCCACCACCGTCGTCACCTACAACACGCGCAACGTCGGCGAGTGCATCATTTCGGTCGACGACGCCACCGGCGACCTGCTGCCCAACACCAACGTCACCGTCACCGTCACCACCTCCCAGCGCAACGGCGTCCTCAGCATCCCGCGCGAAGCCCTCCACATTGAAGGCCTCAATAACTTCGTCTACCGCGTCATCGACCGCAAGCTCGTCCGCACGCCCGTGCAGATCGGCGTCGTCAACCTGAACCGCGTCGAGATCACCGGCGGCCTCACCGAACAGGACAGCATCGCCCTCGGCGCGACCACCAATCGCGACCTGACCAACGGACTCGAAGTCCGGCCTGTCTTATGAGGCCGCGCTCCAAACCCTCGCTTCAACCAACCGCCAGCCTGGGTGACGGCCATCTCGCATGGGAGACATGGGCAACGCGCATCCTCCCCGCCATGATGGCGTTTCTCCTGGCAACGATCGTCACGCCCCGATCCCCCGCCCAATCCCAATCACCGGCCGAGCTCGCTCTCCAGCAGGGCCGCGCCGACGAAGCCACCCGCCTGCTCAAAGCCACCCTCGCGCAAGACCCCGGCGACACTCGCGCCCACCAGCTCCTCTGCCGCGTCTTCCTCTCCGAAGAGATGGCCGACCCCGCCATCGCCCAATGCGAGCAAGCCGCCGCCCAACAGCCCAATGGTAGCGACAACCAGATGTGGATGGGCCGCGCATACGGCCAGAAAGCCGAAAAAGCCGGTCCCTTCAGCGGCCTCTCGCTCGCTAAAAAAGTCCACGCCGCCTTTGAGCGCGCCGTCGAGCTCGACCCCGCCAACCGCCCCGCCGCGGCCGCCCTCGGCGAGTTCTATGTAGCCGCTCCCTCCCTCGTCGGCGGCGGCCTCGACAAGGCCCAGCGCCTCGCCGCGCAACTCGAACCGCGCTTCCCCGCCGAGGCCCACCACCTTCGCGCCCTCATCGCCGAAAAATCTAAAGACTACCCCGCCGCCGAGGTAGAACTCCGCCTCGCCCTCGCCGCCAAACGAACTCCCGAGAACTGGGTCGACCTCGGCAACTTTTACCAGCACCGTAACCAACCCGACAAAGCCGCCGAAGCCCTTCAATCCGCCATCGAAGCCGACCCGAACCGCGACGCTGCCCTCGCCGACGTCGCCGGCATTCTCACCGCCGCCAATCGCAACCCGGAACTCGCCGAGAAAGTTCTTCGTCTCTATCTCGCCTCGCCCGGCAAGTCCGAAGCCGCCCCCGCTTTCAAGGTCCACGTCCAGCTGGGCCGCCTCCTCGCCCAACGCGGAGACGCCGCCGGCGCACGCGAGCAGTACACCGCCGCGCTCCAGCTCGCCTCCGGCTACACCCCGGCTCGCAAAGCATTGGGGAGGCTGTAAACGTGAAGCCCTTCCCCCGCCTGCTCTTCCATGCCGCCTTCGTCCTTGCCGCGCTCTCCGCCACCGCCCGCGCCCAGCTCTCCTTCACATCCGCAGTCGATCTCGCCCTGCGTCACAACCCTCGCGTCCTCATCGCCCAGGCCGACGTGGACCGCGCCCGCGCCGCGCTTGAGGAGTCCCACGATGTCTTCATCCCGTCCATCGTCGCCGGTTCCGGCCTGGGCTACACCTATGGCTTTCCCGTCGGCCAGCCTTCGGTCTACAACTTCAACGCCCAATCGCTCGTCTTCAACTTCTCCCAGCGCGACTACATCCGCTCCGCCCGCCTCGCCCTTCAGGCCGCCAACTATGCCCTGATGGACGCCCGCGCCGCCACCGCCGAAGAAACCGCCATTGCCTACCTCGCGCTCGACCATGACGCCGAACGAGCCACCGCCCTCGCCGATCAGGCCGCCAGCGCCCGCCGTCTCGTCACCATCACGCAGGATCGCCTCGATGCCGGGCAAGACACCGCCATCGATCTGCTCAACGCCCGCCTCACCGACGCCAACATCCGCCTCGCGCTCCTCCGCAATCAGGATGGCGTCGAGTTCGACCGCGCCCACCTCGCCCAGCTTACCGGCATGCCCGAAGAAGGCCTCGCCACCGTCCCCTCCAGCATCCCGCCCACGCGCGGCTGGGCCAAACCCGTCCTTCTGCCCGCCCCCCTTAACAGCCCCGGCATCCTCGCCGCCTACGATCGCGCCGAATCCCGCAACCGTCAGGCCATCGGCGATTCGCACTACGATCTCCGCCCCCAGGTCAGCTTCGGCGCGCAGTACAACCGCTTCGCCTCGTTCAACAACTACAGCGAGTATTACAACCACTTCCAGCACAACAACGCCTCCATCGGCGTCCAGATCACCTTTCCCATCTTCGACGCCGCCCACCGCGCCCGTGCCCGCCAGTCCGCCGCCGACGCGCTCCACTCCCTTCACGAAGCCGACCAGCAGCGCGACCAGTTCGTCAGCGGCCGCCTTCGTCTCTCCCACGCCACCGCCCAGCTTACCGTGCGCGCGGAGATCGCCGAACTCGACCAGCAGCTCGCCCAGCAGCAGCTCGATATCATGCTCATCCAGCTCCAATCCGGTAACGGCAACCTCCTCGCCCGCCAGGCCAACCCCAAGGACGAGCAGACCGCCCGCATCGCCGCCAAGGATCGCGCCATCCTTCTGCTCAACGCCACCTTCGACCTTCAGCAGAATGAAATCAGCCTCCTCCGCCAGACCGGCCAGCTTGAGCCCTGGCTCAAATCCCTGGCCAAAGCCCCCTAAGCCTCCACCCTCGTGTACAGCGGCTGGCGAGCCGCCGTGACCTCCCGATCCGTCCTCGCAGCCGCCCTCCTCGCCTATCGCTCTTACCCTCTCGCATCCCAGACCACGCTCAATAAGCGGGCGCGGAAGTTCTGTCAACCCCGGCAAACGCGCAAAGATGCCGTAGTGTGCACAAAATAAGCCGCTTACAACTTTCCATCCGTTTGCGCATGAGTTATCCCCAAACACATAGAATGGAAATAGGAGAGTTTGAATGCACCGCACTCTTTAGTTGTGGCAACGGCATTCCGTACTCGTTGTCATTCCCGAAGTGATCCGCGTTTCGCTCCTTAATGTCGAACCGCACAGCGCGCTAAGAGCTTCTAAACCATTGATTCCAGATATCTTGTGCGCAACATATCTGGAATCAATGGTTTACAGACACAACAAGCCGTAAGTCCTTTGTTTTGTTAGATCGATTGAAATTAATAGTGAAAAATTAAATCCGCCGCCGCCGTAAACTGGCTCTGCCGAGTCCCCAACCCGTAAGAGTTCCGATCCCACGCATGGTCGAATCGCAGCTCCGGCCGTAGCTGCATCGTCGTTCCGATCCAATGCGTCCACGAGATCGTCTCCTCCGAGTACCGCGTCTGGTAGCCCGTTCGCTGCCCCTTCTTATCGTTTAGAAAGTCCGTCCGCAGGCTGAAGTAGTTATGCGTCGAGTGCTCGTATTGCAGAAAGTTGACCGCCGCGTACTCCGGTGCGGTACACCTCACCAGCCCGGCGCGGCAGAACGCTCCATTGGCGTTTGTTTCGGGGATCACCGGCCCGCCCACCGCCGGGACGTCCCGCTCATACATGAAGTAACTCTCCGTCGCCATGTGCCATGACTTCGAGAACTTGTGATACCAGGTAGCGTCGTATTGCTGAATATTGTTGTACGCATACTTAGCATCGTTGATGCCATTCGCGCAGACATAGAAATTATCGTCGACCGTCTTCGTCGTGTAACTCACGCAAGCCGTCCCCGAAGCCTTCGCATCGCTCGACCATACCGCCACATCGTGACCGCCGGTAACACCCAGCTGTACCAGCCATTGATCCGATAGCTTCACCGTCGCCAACACCCCGGTATCCGTAAAAGGATCGATCGCATACAGCAGCGAGTGCGAAAACGTATAGTTATTCGGCGCCAGTTGCGCTTCAATCCCCGGGATAGAGATAAACCGTCCTACCCGGATATTCATCCCTTGCGCCACGCCGGGCACATACAAGTCGACATACTCCAGCGCCGGATCGAACCCATACGCGTTGTTATTCTTCAAGAGCTGCCCCGAAAAGTAGCCCTTGCCCGTGGTAAACCGGTAGTCCGTTCCTATCAGAGCCGTCAGGTGGTACCCCCAGTCCACGCGCTTGCGCTGCACAGTGTCCGGCAGGCGTTCGAGATACACCACCAGCTGATTCAACTCCAGCCGATTCGCCGTACTGTCGTTCGCCTCGGGAAAGTTCGACCCCGCCGACGTGCTTCCATTCACCGTCGGCTCCAGCCAGCCGTACAGCTTCGTCCGCGTCCGTGCTCCATTCAGCGCCGTCATCAGCGGATAGCTCCCCGTATCCGGCTCCCCAATTACCGGCGACCCGCCATACGACCAGTCCGAGTTCGGAAACGGCGGCGAATCCAGCGGCGACGGCAGCCCCCGACGCGGCGGCGCGGACGAAGACGGCAGCTTGTTCTTCCAGTCCTCGCCGTAATAGCTCTCCAGCCGCTGGGCAAACGTCCGCCGGCTATCGACCGTCGGGTCGATAGCCGCAGTCGCCGCAGGCTCCGCCCCTTGTGCACGGACAGTCACCGCCCCCAAC
>CAXTRY010000022.1:0-34637 GCA_964246805.1 uncultured Acidobacteriaceae bacterium | reverse complement strand
GTGCCGGAGCTCGTGGAGCGGATAACCACCACTGTACGCAAGGCTCATCGGCTCCAGCACGAACTTGAGTACGGTCGTCGACTCATGTGGATGCGCGGCGGCTCGTTGTTTTCGAGGCTGTAGAAGAAGAACGTATACGGGGCCGATGCGGAGCACGACGAGCATGGCACCTGTGCCACGCTGAAGCACAAATATAATTGCGTCGGCAGCGCTTGGAGAATATTCCGCATGGTCATAACTAAAGGTGAGGTTGCCGCACAACTTGCCGAACGTGTGTTTGGAAAACCGCTGGTCAGCAATATGTATCGTGGCTTGGTTGCTGAAGTTCTCGTAAACTCCGTACTCGCACCCGATTGGGAATGGTGTGCGGCGGATTGGCACGGCTGGGACTTCGTACACAATGACGGGACAAAGCTTGAAGTGAAACAATCAGCCGCTCTACAAACATGGTCGGAAGAAGGCCGCGTCACAAGCTGCGCCTTCGGGATTGCCGCGGCGAAAGGGTACTTCACCGGTGATAGCTGGTACAAAGAGCAAGGTAGGCCTGCTTCAATTTATGTGTTCGCACATCACCCCGGTGTAGAACCCGGAACGGTCGACCACAGAGATGCTCAGCAATGGCAGTTTTATGTCCTACCTGTTCATGTGCTACCGCCCAGCGCACGTTCTATCGGACTGAAGCCAGTTGCCGCTATCTCATCCAAGCTATGGAAGTCGATCGATGAGAATCGTCCTTCCCCTTGCAAGATCGAATATTTGGCAGATGCCGTTGGAAACCTGCGAAGAACGCAAAGGCTTGTACCGTAGGCAGTAGTCCTTGATCGATTGTCCACAATCAGCCAACGGTCAGCGAGCATCCCAGGGGTTCAAGAGCGGCACGCCGGTCGCTTCAAAATCGGCAATGTTTCGGGTCACGACGGTCATGCCGTGCACCAGAGCTGTTGCCGCGATGAGGGCGTCGCGCTCAGCACGCGGGTCCGGTATGTGCAGGGACGCACAGCGAAGCGCCACGGCGGCGTCGATGGGTAGTATCCGGTCCAAAAACTCGGGCAGAACGTGATGGGTCATCCAGGTCCGGAGCCGAGCCCCTTGGGCTGTATCGCGCCGCTCGATCCGGAGGATGCCAAGTTCCAGTTCCAGCAACGTAATCGCGGAGAGGTAAAGAGTTGCGGCGTCCACGGTGGAAAGCCAGGCGACGACGTTGGCGTCGGCCTTGGCATCGCCAGCTTTACGCAACTCGGAGATGACGTTGGTGTCGAGCAGGAACATCAGGAGAAATCCGCGGGCCGGACGGAGATCTCCAGGTTAGGCGGGTCGAACGCGATGTCCGCTAAGCCGGGCACGGAAAGAGTGTCCAGGAGGTTCCGCCCCGAGCCCGAGAGGCGCTGGTACTCGGCAATGCTGAGCAATACATGGGCTGGCTTACCCCGGTCGGTGATGAACACCGGCCCTTTGGAGGAGGCTTTCTTGGCGCGGCTGGTGTCCTGATTGAACTCCCGGCTGGAAAGGGTCGTGATCGCCATAGGCTCGCTTCCTTCGTGCGTTGTAGTGATGTTACTACATTGCTCGATCGGCGGTGGCGAACCGCGTGGGTTAGTCTTCGGTCGATCTGCCGGGGGTCTTCGGGTCGGCTTCCGCGTTGGCGATCAGGCTTGGCGCGGAGCTGTCGATCTGGGCCGCCGCGAAGGGATGCGGCGCGGAGGGTCCCGCCCCCATGGCTTCGCCGGCGGACTCCATCGTCTGGCCCTTCATGGCGGAGGCGAGGGTGGTGTCCATCATCAGCTCGGCGAAGCGGCGGGTGGCTTTGTCGAGGGCGTCGATGGCGCGGCGAATGACCTTGTAGTCGCCGCCCTGAATGGAGGCCTTCAGTTCTTCTTTCTGCTCCTCGATTTTGAGGAGTTCGTCGGAGGTGAGCTGCTGCCAGGCGTTGTGCGTCTTGCCCTTTTCGACGGCGGCGAGAATGGTTTCGGCCTCGTTTTTGGCCTCGATGGTCTGGCGTTCGGAGATGTCGGCTTCGGCGTGGTCGAAGGAGTCGAGGATCATGGTTTCCACCTGTTCGTCGGTAAGGCCATAGGTCGGTTTGACGTCGATCTCGGCCTCTTTGCCGCTGCGCTGCTCGCGGGCGGAGACGTGGAGGATGCCGTTGGCGTCGATGAGGAATTTAACCTCGATGCGAGGCAGACCGGCGACCATCGGCGGAATGCCTTTGAGGTCGAAACGGGCGAGCGACCGGCAGTCTTTGGCGAGTTCGCGCTCGCCTTGTAATACGTGGATGGCGACGTTGGTCTGCCCGTCGACGCCGGTGGTGAAGTGCTCGGTGGCCGAGGCGGGAATGGTGGAGTTGCGCTCCACGATGCGTGCGACCACCCCGCCGAGGGCCTCGATGCCGAGCGAGAGCGGGGTAACGTCGAGCAGCAGGAGGTCTTCAGTGGCGGCGCTGGCTGAGCCGGAGAGGATCTGCGCCTGGACGGCCGCGCCGAGGGCGACAACTTCGTCGGGGTTGAGGTCGGTGTGCGGTTTCTTGTCGCGGGCGGCAAGATGGAAGAGATCGTCCACGAGCCGGCGGACTGCGGGGATGCGGGTGGAGCCGCCGACGAGGACGACTTCGTCGATCTGTGCTGGTTCTAGCCCCGCGTCTTTGAGGGCCTGCTTTACGGGACCGGCGGTGCGGGCGATGACCGGAGTGGTGAGGGCGTCGAACTGCTCGCGGGTGATCTCGCGGGCGTAGGGCCGGCCGCTGGGAAGGATAACGGCGATCTTGGCTGTCGGTTCGGTAGAAAGCTGGATTTTGGCTTCGATGACGGCTTTGCGGATGGCCTGAATAGTTTCGGGGGCTTCGCCGTTGGCGCGGAGGTCCTCGCCAAGGTCGCCCTGGATGTCGTCAAGGGCGATGGCGATGAGGAGGTTATCGAGGTCGTCGCCGCCGAGGTGCGTGTCGCCGCCGGTCGCGACCACCTCGAAGATGCCCTCGTGCAGCTTGAGGATCGATACATCGAAGGTGCCGCCGCCGAAGTCATAGACGGCGATGAGGCCGTCTTTCTGTTTATCCAACCCATAAGCGAGGGCGGCGGCAGTGGGTTCATTGACGAGGCGGAGGACTTCGAGGCCGGCGATGCGGCCGGCGTCCTTCGTGGCCTGGCGCTGCGCATCGTTGAAATAGGCGGGCACCGTAATCACCGCCTTGGTCACGCTCGCGCCGAAGAACCGCTCGGCGTTCTTTTTCAACTGCATGAGGACGTAGGCGGAGATCTCGGGCGGGGTGAGGGTGAGGCCGCCGACATTGAGCTTAAGGACTTCACCGGGCTTGAGGCCGTCGACGAGCTTGAAGGGAAAGAGCTTCAGCTCGTCCTGCACATCGTCGAGGCCGCGGCCCATCAGGCGTTTGGCGGAGTAGACGGCGTTGGCGGAGTCGGTCAGCAGCGTGGCGCGGGCGGCGTTGCCGACGGCCATGCCATCTTCCGGCTGGTCCGGATTGAAGGCAATGACGGAAGGGACGAGGCGCTCGCCGTCCTCGCCGGGGATGATGGCCGGGGCGTCGCCCTGCATATAGGCGACGAGCGAGTTGGTGGTGCCGAGATCGATGCCGACGACGCGGGTGTTGGGGTCTGCTGCCATTGCTGATGTAATCCTCTGGGGTATCTCGTTCATTTTCGCATCCGGTGATTGGATGCGCCTTCGTGTGTAATGTAGAGGCAGGTAACGATGGAGGACTTATGGCAAACGTGCAGACAGTTATTGCTGAGGCCTACTCTGCGTTCAACCGACGAGACCTCGATGGCGCGCTGGCACTGATGAGTGAGACCGTGAGCTGGCCTAAAGCATCAGAGGGCGGTCGCGTGATTGGAAAAGAAGAGATTCGTGCCTACTGGACGCGTCAGTGGAAGGAGTTCGATCCTCACGTGGAACCGGTCGAAATCATTGAGCGCGAAGAGGGCAAGGCCGAGGTCAGAGTTCACCAGCTCGTGAAGAGCCTTGGTGGCGACGCTCTCTCGGACAGTGAGGTGTGGCATGTCCATACCATCGCGCATGGTCTGATCGAACGCATGGATCTGAAAGAAACCGAAGCGGGCGTAGACCAAGCCCCATCCGCCGCTTTTGCCAAGAGCTAGGAGAAGGTGGAGGCACTTTCGGCCGCCTGGCCTAGCGGACGACAGCGCCAGTCGCAGTTGGGCCGGATGCGCTAGGCTTGTCGCATGGGATTGACAGAGGACATCGCCCGCATCGCGCGGCAAGAGAAGGAGTTGGTGCTGGACGCGTTCGATGAGGATAGGGCGTGGACGTTGGGGACGATCGTGCGGGAGCTGGCGACTGCGCGCGGTCTTGCGATCGTCGTCGATATTCGGCGGTTTGGGCAGCCGTCGCAGCAACTCTTCTACACGGCGCTGGCTGGGACGACGCCGGACAACGGCCGCTGGGTAGAGCGGAAGGCTGCAACCGTGGCGCGGTTTCATCGCAGCTCGTATGCCATGGGATCGAAGCTGGAGGCGGAAGGCGCGAGCTTCTCGGCCAAGTATGCGTTGCCGGACGCGGAGTATGCCACGCATGGCGGCGCGTTTCCGCTGCGCGTGGCGAACGCGGGCGTGGTGGGGTGCCTGACCGTGTCGGGGCTGCCGCAGCGGGCGGACCATGAGCTTGCGGTAGAGGCATTGTGCCTCTTCACTCAACAGAACTTCGACGAGCTTAAGCTCTCCATCTGACAATTTACGAAACTTCTTCAGGGCCGTGGCATCGTAAGGTGCAATGAGTTTGCTATACGACATTGCCGCGGGTGCAGTTGCATCGACATTGGCCGGGAACGAGTTGGCCATCGCCGCGTTCGTGCATCCGCAGCTCTATAAACTGGCCGAAACGGAACATGCCAATGTTGCCTCTCGGTTAGCCCGCGTTCTAGGCCGCGTCATGCCCGTTTGGTATGGGTTGGCACTGCTCCTGATTGCGGGCGCGGCGTATGAGCATCGACCTGTCACCAGCGGGCGAGGTTTACTTCTAATGTGCGCCGCCGTTCTGTGGGCTGTAATTATCGGCCTAACGGTGGCCTTGGAGGTACCGATCAACAACAGGATCGCCGCCCTGAACGCCAACGCTCCTTATGCAAATTGGCTTGAGGACAGAAAGCGGTGGGATGCGTTGCATAACGTCCGCGTCGGGCTGCTTCTCGTCGCAATCGTGTTGCTGCTTGCGGGCTTGCTTGGTGCCGGAAGCGGCGCTTAGCGCTTCTTGCCCTTTGCTTTCTTCGCTTTGAGACGCACTTTCTTCTTGCCGGTGCGCTTGGGGCTGGAGTGGGGGCGCTCGCCGGCGGGGCTGGCGGCGGTTTTGGAGCGACGCGGGCGCGGGGCCGGTGTAGCGGCTGGATCGTGGATAAGCGCGAATTGCAGGCGGCGCTGCTGGCGGTCGATGCGGTCGAGCAGGACGTGGACGCGCATGCCGATCTTGTAAGCTATGCCGGAGTGGGAGCCGACGATCTGGCGGTCGGTGTCGCGGAAGAAGAAGCGGTCTTCACTTCCGTACAGCCCGAGCGACGCGAGGGGGACGAGGCCTTCGATGAAAAGATCGTCGAGCTCGACGAAGAAGCCGTACTTGGTGACGGAGAGGATGATGCCGTGGAAATCCTCGCCGACGCGGTCCTGCATGAACTTGATCTTCTTCCACTCCATCAGCTCGCGCTCGGCGTCGTCGGCGCGGCGCTCGGACTGGCTGGATTCGAGGGCGATGGCGGCGAGTTCGGGCTCGGGGATCGGCTCTTGCGACCAGGTCTCCGGGTGTTTGCGCGGGGTGGAGGTCCAGGGTTGGGGATCGGTGCTGAGGATCGCGGCGCCGGTTGGGTCCAAGCCGGCTTCGAGGAGATCGCGCAGGAGGCGGTGGACGATCAGGTCGGGGTAGCGGCGGATGGGCGAGGTGAAGTGCGTGTAGCTGGGGCTGGCGAGCGCGAAATGGCCGACGTTCTTTTCGCTGTAGCGGGCCTGTTTGAGCGAGCGCAGCATGAGGAAGGCGAGGATGCGTTCTTCGGGCGTACCGGTGATCTTGGCCGTCAAGCGCTGGTACATCTGCGGCGTGACAGGGATCGACTCGGCAATCTCGTGCGTTTGGGCCTTGCGATCGGTACCCCGGGCGCTGCGGCGGTCGCCCTTGGTCTGGATGCGCTTGACGGGGAGGCTCGAAAAGCCGAGCGAGTAGCCGAAGGCGCTAGCCGTCTCCTCGAAATCCAGAATACGCTTGGGGTCGGGCATTTCGTGGATGCGGTAGACGCTGGGCGCGTGGCGCTCGAGCCAAGTGGCCACGCACTCGTTGGCCGAGAGCATGAACTCCTCGATGAGCCGGTGCGACCAGCCGCGCTGCGAGCGGACGATCGACCGCATATTGCCGTCGGGATTGAAGAGGATGACGGGCTCGGGCAGGTCGAAATCGATCGAGCCGCGGCGGTGTCGTTTGGCATTGAGTTTCAGCGCAAGCTCGTACATCTGTTCGAACGCGGGAACCAGCGAGGCGAACTCGGCGCGGGTGGGTTCATCGCCGTCGAGCACGGCCTGGATCTGCGTGTAGGTCATGCGGCGCGCGCTGCGAATAATGCCCTCGCAGACCTCGTAGCCGAGGATCTCGCCGCGCGCGTCGATCTCCATCAGGCAGGAGAGGACGAGGCGGTCTTCATCCGGCCGGAGCGAGCACATGCCGCTTGAAAGCTGCGGCGGCAGCATGGGCACGGCGCGGTCCGGGAAGTAGACGGAGGTGCCGCGCAGGCGCGCTTCAAGGTCGAGCGCGGTGCCCGGACGCACGTAGTAACTGACATCGGCGATGTGGACCTGAAGCCGCCAGTGGCCGTTCGGCAGCGCCTCAACCAAGACGGCGTCGTCGAAGTCACGGGCGGTTTCGCCGTCGATGGTGACGATCGATTGGCCGGGCAGACCACGGAAATCGCGGCGGCGGGCGAGTTCTTCCGGCGGCAGCGTATCCACGGTCCGGGCCGCGGAGGCCGACGCTTCGGCGAGGACATTCGCGGGAAAGACATGCGGAAGATGATGCTTGCGGATGACGATCTCGACATCGACACCAAAGGCATCGGGCGGACCGAGAACCTCGATCACACGGCCGCGCGCGGGCTTGCCGGTAACGGGGAAGTCGGTGATTTCGATATCGACGGCAAGGCCTTCGAGCGGCGTATGGCTGCGATCGTCATCGGGAAGGCTCCATCCCTGCTGGACGGCCTGCGCCTCTTCGCCCAGGACGCGGTGCGGTGTCTCTTTCGGGGTGGCGGGCAGCTCCATGCCGTCGGGAATGAGGATCGGCTCGGTCATGCGCTCGTCGAGCGGACGGACATAGTTGCCGTGGATCAGCGGCGCGTGGTCCCAGGTGGAACGGCCCTGAGGACGCGCGTAGTGGAAGATGCCGACGACAGTAGGGTTGCGCCGCGTCAGCACACGGGCGACGCGCCCCGACCGCCGTGCTTTTCCGTCAGAACCGGGCCGCCCGGGCGGAGCCTCATCGACCAGCACCTCATCGCCCTGCATGGCACCGTTCAGCTCGTTCGGCGGGATGAAGAGGTCGTCGTCGCGGTTGGTGCTGCCGTTCGGGCGGACGAAGCCGTAGCCGTCGCGGTGGAGGTCGAGCTTGCCGGCTAGGAGACGATCGCGGGTGACGCGGCTCTCTTGCGGTTGGACCGGCGAGGCGGGTTTACGGACGCGGGCCGTCTTTGCCGGGTCGGCGTGAGGCAGCGCCCACTGTTCGAACTCCGTCTTCACCAGCTCGCCGCGCGCGGTGATGCGGGCAAGCTGTTCGAGCAGCAACCGCCGTTCGCGTCCGCCGCCCAGGCCAAGCTCCCGGATGAGCTGCTTGTACCCGGCGCGGTGCCCCGCCGAGCGCTCGATGAGCCGAAGCAGCTCGCGGTCGGTCCTCGGATAGCTCTGGGGATAGCTGCCTTGGGAATAGGGAATCTGCGCCATCTGCTATGAGAATACAGCCCGTCAAGGGTGCGCGACGACGATGGCGGCGGCAAGCGAATCGCTCAGCAGAACCAAATCGTCCGCCTTCCCGATGCGGACCTGCCATGCTCCCTTGAAGGGCAGCCGCTCGCAGAGCGTAAGCCGCACGCCGGGCCGGATTCCCTGCATGGCCAAATAGCGCAACATGGCCGGGTCGGTATCGGAGACGCTGACCACGTGCGCGCTGCCGCCAACGGGCAGCTGTGCGAGCGGATGGGGCTCGTGCCCCGGCTTTACGGAAGGGATCGAGCCATCGAGCGAAGGGATGACGTGGCCATGGGGGTCGAACTCCGGGTGGCCGAGCTTGGCCGCGATGCGCTCCTCAAACCGCTCGGAGATGAAGTGTTCCAGGCGTTCCGCCTCCTGATGCACCTCATCCCAGGGATAGTCCAGGACACGGGTCAGAAAAGTTTCGAGCAGACGGTGATGGCGGACGATCTCCAGGGCGCGGCGCTTCCCGGCGGCATCCAGCCGGACCCCATGATGCTTTCGATACGCCACGAACGGCGGCTCGGCGGCGGCGAGCTTTTGCAGCATATTGGTGACGGACGCGCCGGTGATGTTGAGATGAAGGGCGATCTCGGTGGAGGCCACCTCGCGCTCTTCGCGACCGCTTAACTGAAAGATGGCCTTTAAATAGTCGTCGACGGCCTCGCTGGCGGGCTGCGATTTCAGCTTCGTCTCCGGCTTTTCCTTAGCTCTCGCCATGCTTTACATCTTGACTTAGTTTATCACTACGTTATGATTTAGCCATGCCTAATTTGCTGGTGAGGCAAGGCGAAGTCGCGAAGAAAAGCTGGCGGCGGCAGCTTTGGGGGTATCTCGGCCCCGCGTTCGTGGCGTCCGTCGCCTATATCGATCCCGGCAACTTCGCCACCAATATCGAGGCCGGCTCGCGCTTCGGCTACCGTTTGCTGTGGGTGCTGCTGTGGTCGAACGCGATGGCCATCCTGATCCAATATCTATCGGCAAAGCTGGGCATCGTGACCGGCCTGACGCTGCCGCAGAACTGCCGCAAGCACTTTGCCCGTCCGGTGACGATCGCGCTTTGGGTGTGCGCGGAGATCGCCGCGATCGCGACCGACCTGGCGGAGTTTCTGGGCGCGGCGCTGGGGCTGTATCTGTTGTGCGCGGCCCCGCTGCTGGCCCACGGCTGGAGCCGTACCGAAACTCTCTTCGCGGCCGCGATGGTCTCGGCCGTCGCCGTGTTTCTTATCCTTGCGCTGGAGCTCGCCGGCTACCGCTCGCTCGAACGGGGCATCATGGCGTTTGTCGCGGTGATTGGGATTTGCTATGGGTTTGAAGTGTTTCTGGTGCATCCTGACTGGCATACGGCCGCCTTTTACACGCTTGTGCCCACGCTCGACCGCGCTTCCGCCGGCAGTCTGCGCCAGAGCACTTATCTGGCCGTGGCGATGCTCGGCGCGACCGTGATGCCGCATGTCGTCTACCTGCACTCCGCACTGGTACTGCCTCGTCGCAAGGAGTTGACGAGCGAGGTTCTACGGCGAGGTTACCTGCGCTTTGAGCTGCTCGACGTTATTTTGGCCATGAACGGCGCGTGGCTGATCAACTCGGCCATGATCGTGGTGGCGGCGGTCGCCTTTACCCATTTGGCCGCGCCGGTGACCGACGTGGAACAGGCCTACCGCACCTTGGGGCCGCTGCTGGGACCGGCGGCCGCGACCATCTTCGCCGTGGCCCTGCTGTGTTCGGGACTGTCGTCGTCGACCGTCGGCGTGATGGCGGGGCAGGTCATTATCGAGGGCTTTCTCGACATCAAGTTCTCGATCTTTTTGCGCCGCATGATCACCATCATCCCCGCGCTGGCCGTCATTGCCATTGGACTAGACCCGCTGAAGATACTGATCCTTTCGCAGGTGGTGCTCAGTTTCGCGCTCCCGTTTGCGCTGGTGCCGCTGCTGCTGCTTACAGGCCGCGACCGGGTGATGGGTGACTTTACCAGTACACCTCGGATCAGGCTTGCCGGGTGGGTGGCTGTTTTTGTCGTCGTCGCTCTGAATGCGGTGCTTCTAGGCCAGATGACTCTCAGTTCCTAAGCTAGTCACCTTTCGGGGACAATCTTAGCGGGGAGGATGCGCCTGCGGCGGGGCCGCGGGTGCGGCGCGAGGCGCTTCACCACGCGGTTGAGCCTGCGGCTGGGCTGAAGGAGCGGCGCGTGGCGCTTCGACGCGCGGCTGGACCTGTTGCGGCTGCGGTCTAGCTTGCTGTGGTGCCACGCCGGGCTGGACTTGCGGCTGGGATCTCGGTTGCTGCTGCTCGATACGAGGCTGAACCTGCGGCTGGGGAGCGCGTTGCTGCGGCTGCGGTTGCTCATTTCTTGGGGAAAGCGGCTGCGTCCGCTGTGGCTGTACCTGCTGGTTACGCTGCGATTGCTGTTGGATTCGCAGTTGTTCCTGCTGCTGGTTCCGCTGTTGTACCTGTTGCTGCTGTACCTGTTGCTGCTGTACTTGCTGATTGCGCTGCTGAAGCTGCTGTTGTTGCTGACCGCGCGGCTGCTCCCCCTGCTGATTCCCCGGTTGCTGTTGTATTTGCCCGTTGCGCTGTTCAAGCGGTTGCTGTGAAATCCGCTGATTGCGCTGCTCTTGCTGTCTTTGTCCGTCGTTGAAACCGGGGTTTTGGAAGCCGGGGTTTTGAACCGTGCCGTTCTGCAACTGGTTGTGTTGCGGGGTATTGAGAACCCGTTGGCTCTGCTGGTTTCTCAGCTGTTCCTGTTGCTGCGTGTTGCGCTGTTGTTCGGCAAGGCGCTGTTGCTGCGCCTGCTGTTCGACATTGCCGTTACGCTGGTTGAAGCCGCCGGGCCCCTGCTGCGGCGATGACTGAGGCAGACCGGGACGCGTACCGGCTCCCTGCTCGGGACGGCCCGGCTGGGCGAACTGCTGTCTCTGCGGAGCCGCTACGCCGCGATCGGCGACCAGGGGGCGCTGGGCTACGGCCACCGCCGGCTGCCCGTGATTCTGGTTGTAAAACTGCTGCCGATCCCCCGCCGCCTGTTGCCGCATTTGCGTCTGCGCGGCTTGCGCCTGGGAATGCCGCTCGCGCATCGCGGCGACCTCGTAAGCAGCCGGTCTCGCCTGTGCGCCGCCCGGTCCGTTATAGCTGACGCGATTATTGCCGGCCGTGTTGCTGGACGCTATGTTGCGAACATAGGTGTTGTGGATGACGTTCTCGTTCACGCGATTGACGGCTCGGTTGTAATAGAAGTCGTTACCGCGCCAATAGCCGCCTTCATAACCATGCCCGGTATAGCCGAACCCGTAAGGGATGCCGCCATAAAAGCCGATGTGCGGGCCCCAGAAGCCGCGATGAAAGCCGTAGCGGCCCCCGCCGTAAGCCCAGTAGCCGGGCGTCCAAAGCGCGCCTATGTAGGGGGGCGCGCACCACGCTCCAGGCACCCAGAAGTATCCGGTTGCCGCGTAATTCCAGTAGCCGGGAGTCCACAGGTCGTTCGGCTCCGGGGCGGGGGGCTGCTGGTAGACGGGTAATGGCGGTGGCGGTTGATCGGCATATTGATCGATGGTTTGATCGAAGTTCTCGTCGCCGCCCTGGTAGGCACCGTTGTTACTCTGGTCGGCGTACTGCTGCGGAGGCGTATAGTTCTGCGGGTCGGGAGCGTGATCGATCGGTGCCGGCTGCTGCCCGTAAGTCTCGCTTTGCTGATACGGCTGCGTGGATTGGCTCTGCCCAAGCACCCGTGTGCGCGGAGCCTGATAGCCCGGCTGACGCTGCCCCGGAGATGCCGTACGTCCACCGGTATTTTGACTGCTGTCTTGACCGGCCGGGTAGTCCTGCTGCGGACCGGGATATTGAGTCTGCGCCTGATTGGGATCGACCGGCGCAAGATTGGCCGCGGCAGGATCGGGTCCCGCCTGTGCCACGTCGGCATTCTTCCTGCACCCGGCAATCGCCGCAAGCAAAACTAAGGCGGCAAATGCTTTACCCATGGGTGTCGAAAGACGCGTCGGGCGAGTTGTCATCGTGAGGTCGAGCATTGTTTTCTCCTGCTTGCCGGCCGTTCCTTCTATAAAGGACGCTTGCGCCGGAAATAAGATGCTTTGCGCACGCCGGGATGCAGGGGCAATGGTACTTTATTCCGTGCTCCACTAACATCCGCACACGACTGACAGTAGACTGCTCTTATGTATCTCCGGCGAAGATCGGGCAGGTGCACCGTCGCGATGATGTCTCATGCGGCCGCCAAACGATTTCGCCGTGGCCGTCACGATCGAGGTCGCTGCCGGGCGACCTCGGTGAAGCGCTGCTTTTGACCAGCCAGCCCCTACGCCGCGAATGCCTCCCGTGTAACCGCATCCACAGCCAGCTGTAGATTTCAGATTCAGGAGAGATGATGCCTGCTCCGCACCTCGATTCCTTTCATAGCCGCTCCACGCTGCAAAGTGGCGGCACCTCTTACACGATCTTCCGCCTCCAGGCACTCGCCGAAGCGGGAGTTGAGCTCGCCCGGCTGCCGTTTTCTCTACGAGTGCTACTGGAGAACCTGCTGCGCCATGAAGACGGCCGTACCGTCACGGCGGACGATATCCGCTTCCTCGCCAACTGGGACGCGAAGGCCGAGCCTTCGCGCGAGATCGCCTACATGCCCGCGCGGGTGCTGATGCAGGACTTTACCGGCGTCCCCGCCATCGTCGACCTGGCCGCCATGCGCGATGCCATGCGCGCGCTCGGCGGCGACCCTGGAAAGATCAACCCGCTCCAGCCGGCCGAGCTGGTCATCGATCACTCCGTCCAGGTCGATGAGTTCGGCACCGCGCACGCCTATGACCTGAACGCCGCGCTCGAGTTCCAGCGCAACCGCGAGCGCTACGCCTTTCTGAAGTGGGGGCAAACGGCCTTCGACAACTTCTCCGCCGTGCCGCCCGGCATGGGTATCTGCCATCAGGTCAATCTGGAGTACCTGGCCCGCGTCGTCTTCACGGCCGAACCGGACGCCGATGGCGACATCATGGCCTATCCCGATACGCTCGTCGGTACCGACTCGCACACCACCATGGTCAACGGCCTGGGCGTGCTGGGCTGGGGCGTCGGCGGCATCGAGGCCGAGGCCGCCATGCTCGGCCAGCCGGTCTCGATGCTGATCCCCCAGGTCGTCGGCTTCAAGCTGACCGGCAAGCTGAAGGAAGGTACTACCGCCACCGACCTCGTCCTCACCGTAACCGAGATGCTGCGCAAGCTGGGCGTCGTCGGCAAATTCGTCGAGTTCTACGGTCCGGGCATTGGCGAACTGCCGCTCGCCGACCGCGCCACCATCGCCAACATGGCTCCCGAATACGGAGCGACCTGCGGCATCTTCCCCGTGGACGCCGAGACCCTGCGCTACCTGCGGCTGACCGGACGACCCGAGGCGCAGATCGCCCTTGTCGAAGCGTATTACCGCGAGCAGGGAATGTTCCATGCCGCGTCGCCCGAACCAGCCGCGCCCGAGGCGACTTACTCCGCCACCATTTCGCTCGACCTCGCCACGGTCGAGCCCTGTGTCGCCGGTCCGAAACGCCCGCAGGACCGCGTGCTGCTTTCGCAAACAGCGGCGAGCTTCAACCAGCAGCTGCCCGCGTTGCTCGGCCTGAACACGAACCGCCAGGCCATCCGCCAGATGGTCCGCTGGGAAGGCGAAGGCGGCAATCCGAGCGCCACCGGCGACGTAACCAGCGCCACCGGCGCGCCCGCTCCCCTGGTCGAAGGGACCGAGGTACCGGTAGCGACCCTGCCCGTGGACTCCCTGACTGTCCAGCCCACCAGCGTCGAAGGTCGCTTTGGCGTCGACCCGGACAAATATCTCGACCATGGCTCGATCGTTATCGCCGCGATCACTTCCTGCACCAACACCTCAAATCCCTACGTCATGATCGCCGCCGGGCTGCTCGCGAAGAAAGCCGTGCAGAAGGGCCTGCGTACGCCGCCCTGGGTCAAAACCTCGCTCGCGCCCGGCTCCCGCGTCGTCACCGACTACTACAAAAAGTCCGGCCTGATGAAGTACCTCGACGCGCTGCGTTTCCAGGTCGTCGGCTACGGCTGCACCACCTGCATCGGCAACTCCGGCCCGCTCCCGACCGACGTATCGCGGGCCATTGAAGAGCACGGCCTGGTCGCCGTCTCCGTACTCTCCGGCAATCGCAACTTCGAGGGCCGCATCTCGCCGGAGGTCCGCGCCAACTACCTGATGTCGCCGCCGCTGGTGGTCGCCTACGCGCTCGCCGGGACCATCCATCACGACTTTGAGAACGAGCCTCTGAGCCGCGGGAAGACTGGCGAACCCGTTTTTCTTCGCGACATCTGGCCCACCCAGGAAGAGGTCTCGGCCACCGTCGCCGGCTGTATCGACGCCGGGATGTTCCGCGCCCAGTACGCCACCATCGCCGACGGTGACGCCAACTGGCAGACCCTTCAGGTGCCCGGGGGCGAGACCTACGGCTGGGAGCCGGACTCCACCTACATTCGCAAAGCGCCGTACTTTGAAGGCATGACGGCCACGCCCGCGCCCGTCGGGGACATCCGCGCCGCGCGCTGCCTCGCCGTGCTGGGCGACTCCGTCACCACCGACCACATCTCCCCCGCCGGATCGATCAAAAAGAACGGCCCCGCCGGCAAATACCTGATGGAGCACGGCGTCGATCCGGTCGAGTTCAACAGTTACGGCTCCCGCCGCGGCAATCATGAGGTCATGGTCCGCGGCACCTTCGCCAACGTCCGCCTCCGCAACCGCATGGCGCCCGGCACCGAAGGCGGCGTCACCCGCCTGCTGCCCGAAGGCACCGGCATGTCCATCTACGACGCTTCGGTCGAGTATGCCCGGCGCGGCACGCCGCTCTGCATCCTGGCCGGCAAGGAGTATGGCTCCGGCTCCTCCCGCGACTGGGCCGCTAAAGGCCCGCGTCTGCTAGGCATACGCTTCGTCATCGCGGAGAGTTACGAGCGCATTCACCGCTCGAACCTCGTCGGCATGGGCATCCTTCCCTTCCAGTTCGAGCCGGGTGAGAACGCCGAATCGCTCGGCCTTACCGGCGAAGAGATCTTCCACCTCGGCGACGAGCCCGGCCAGCTCGCCGCCATCCTCGACACCAAGTTCGCCAACGGCCGCAACCTCACCATCGTCGCGGAATCCGAGCTCGGCATGACCAAGAGCTTTCCCGCCACGCTGCGCATCGACACGCCGCAGGAGATTTTGTACTACCAGCACGAGGGGATATTGCAATATGTACTGCGCGGGCTAGCAGCAACGGCGGGGCTACAGTAAGGTCACGCCCGTCAGCTCCTCGCACGTCTTCCAAAGCCGCTTCGCTGCCGCCTCATCCTTGGCTTGCGGGGCTATCTTTGCCGGTCCGACATCGCCGCCGCGCATCTCCTGAAAGCCTTGTGGCCCGTAATAGCCGCCACCTTCAGCTTCGGGCGATGTAGCGGCATAAAGGGTCGGAATGGCTCCTTCAGCGTCGGTATTGAGCAAAGCAGCGATTACTTTACCCGCGGCATTACGCATGGCTGTCTCAAATGCCGGGTGCCCTTCGCTTTTGAATAGGTTCGTGTCGGCGACGCCTGGATGCGCGGCGATGCTGAGGATCGGCAATCCCGCAGCCTGTAGACGGCGTTGCAGCTCGAACGCGACCAGCAGGTTAGCCAGCTTCGATTGCTGATAAGCCGCGTTGGGTTTGTAGGCATGGATGCTTTGGATATCGTCAAAATGAATCTTCCCGCCTTTATGAGCGATCGACGCAATGGTGACGATGCGCTGACCGCCGGGAGCTTGCTGCATCAGCCGCATCAGCAGCGCCGTCAGCGCAAAATGGCCAAGGACGTTGGTGCCGAACTGCAGCTCGAAGCCGTCCTCCGTCTGAAGACGCTTGGGCGGGGCCATAACGCCCGCGTTATTGATAAGCAGGTCAAGCGGCCTGCCGCCGGCGATCTGCGCTTCCCCGAACGCATGGATTTTAGCTAAGGAAGCAAGGTCGAGCAGGACGAGCTCCGCCGACGAGCCTGGTGCTTCGCGACGCAGGCGGGAGAGCGCGGCCTCGCCCCGGCCTTGATCGCGAGAGGCGAGTAGGACGTGTGCTCCTTTCCGGGCGAGCTCCAGGGCGGCGTGGTAGCCGATGCCGCTGTTGGCACCCGTGACGAGGGCGCGCCGTCCAGTCTGCAAAGGAATGTCGGCAACGGTCCAAGTTGACATAACGTCTTGGATGCCGTATCCCTCGTCGCCGCCTCAGGGAGAGATCAATCGCTTTGCATAGATGACCTTGCTCTCGCCATCCGAATAAAAGTCTGGAACGCGAGCGACTTCGACAAAGGCATGTTTACTGTAGAACGCGCGGGTAAGGTCGTACTTGGGTCGGGAACTGGTGTCAATCAGCAGCATACGGCCACCGGCGTACTGGATACGCTGCTGCGCCGAGACAATCAAATTCCCCCCGATTCCGCAGCGCTGCCGCTCCGGCGCGACGGCGATCATCAGCAGATCCCAAACATGGTCGGACATTGTGTTCTCGCAAAAGTACGTTACGCCAACAATTCCGCCGTCGAGACCCTCTTGCCAGACCTCGACGCGGTGGTTCAGACCCGCTTGGCCGGAATGAACGTCCTGGAACGTCTGCCGCACCGGGTCGATCTCATCCGGGCTGAACATTCCCGTAGCCACGGCCAGATTGAGGATGGAAGGCGTGTCTTCAGGGGTGGCCGCGCGGATCATAAACGCTCCTGGATGCCCTGCTCGGTTGAGTCGCTAAGTTTCAACTGACAGGTCTTGCGGCATCGTATATACCTTGTGAGCACCATCGCCCGCTTTAGTTACAGACCTGATGATTGATTTCAGAGGCGCGTCAGCTCCGTGGGAGCTGGGCGCAATGCCGCCTCAATGGCGGTGTTCACTTCAGCCTGCGCAAACTCGGCGGCGACCCGTATCCCGTTCATCACGGCCTTTTCATTGGACGAGCCGTGCCCGATAATGCACGGTCCGCGCACGCCCAGCAGCGGCGCGCCGCCGTATTCGGAGTAGTCCAGCCGCTTCTTGAAGTCGTTAAACGCCTTCCGGGAGAGCAGCGCGCCGAACTGTGAAGTGACCGTGGATTTAAGCGAGTCCCGCAGCGAAGAGCTCACCAGCTTCGCCAACCCCTCGCTCGTCTTCAGCGCTACGTTCCCGACAAAGCCGTCGCATACGGATACGTCCGTGCGGCCGTTGTAAAGATCCCGGCCTTCGATATTCCCGATAAAATTGATACCCGGCAACGCTCGGAGCAGCGGCAGCGTGTCATGCGTCAGGGTGTTCCCCTTGGAGTCTTCCTCTCCGATCGACAGCAAGCCAACGCGAGGGTTCGCCACCTTCAGCACATTGCGGGCATAGATTTGCCCCATCACGGCGAACTGGACAAGATTGTCAGGGTCGGAATCGACGTTCGCCCCCACATCCAGCAGCAGTGACGGCAGGCCCGTGGTGGTGGGCAGAATCGTTGCCAGCGCGGGCCGATGTACCCCGGCAAGCATCCCAAGCACCATCTTGGCCGTAGCCATCGCGGCTCCCGTGTTCCCGGCTGTAAAGAAGGCGGCGGCCCGTCCTTCGCGCACCATCTTCAGACCGACACGCATGGTCGAGTCGCGCTTGGCCCGAACAGCCTGCGCGGCTTTGTCGTCCATCGTGATCCACTCGGAAGCGGGCACGATAAACACGGGAAGATGCTGATTGCGAAGATGTTGCGATGAAAGATGATGCCGCAGCAGGGGGCGCAGCACATCTTCCGGGCCCACAAGGTGCACCCGGACGTCAAAACTGCGGCAAGCAAGAATCGCCCCGCGTATCTCCGGCTCGGGGGCTTTTTCCGAGCCCATTCCATCCACAACGATGTCGATCGGCATCTTGCGCGGGTGCCTGCTCTGCGTTCTAAGGTTTACGACTTAGCTGGCTTCTTTAGTGGCCAGGACGACGCGGCCCTTGTACTCGCCGCACTTGGCGCAGACGCGATGGGGCAACTTGCGCTCGTGGCAGTTCGGGCATTCGGAGAGGCCGGTGGGCGTCAGAAAATCATGGCTGCGGCGCTTGGCGGTACGCTGCTTGGAGTGGCGGCGCTTCGGATTGGGCATGGCGGTGTTCCCTTCGGTATCAACTGTCTTCAGCCGCAGTCGAACGCACGGCAAAGCAAGAATCGTAGTCAGTGCTGCTTACTGCTTGAGCGTGAGCTTACCGGCGAGGCCGGCGAGCGCGTTCCAGCGCGGATCGGGCGAGCTCTCCTCGCAGGAACAGATTCCCTGATTGAGGTTCTGTCCGCAATGCGAGCAAAGTCCTTTGCAATCCGGCCGGCAGAGGACACGTCCCGGCAAGGTAAGTAAAACCTGCTCGCGCACCACGTCCTCCAGCAGCAAGCCGCTCTTCTCATAATAACCGATCTCGGTTTCATCGAGCGTAATGGCGCGTTCGTTCGCGTCGGCGTCGGCATCCTGCGGGCGAAAGATCAGATCGAACTCGCCTTCAAGCGGGGCCGCCACCGGCTCAATGCAGCGAGCGCACTCCATCTCGAAATCTCCCGCGTAGCGAGCGCGGACGCGAATATCGGCGACAATGTCGTCTCCGCCGCGATGCTCCACGATCAGGTCGGCCCGCCCATCGACCGGCAGGGAACCGATTTGCATAATGCCCGGCAGAAACTCGATCGCACCCGGCGCGAAGTTCTCGTCGATGCGTAACGGCTCATTTTCAAGTTGAAGCGGCGTGATGAGCATTCCTTAACGCTATGCGGGTCGAGGGCTGCGGTCAACTGCCGCTCCGTATAAGGAAGGAGCAACGCTTCATGAACCGTCCTCCAGGGTGAGCTATTCTGTATCGGCCGGAACGGAACCGATCGTCGATACCCCTGAGTCGATACCCTGAACTGTTCCTTGCATCCAATCGAAACACGCACCGACACCGCCGGGGGCGAGGAAGAGGCACAGGCATGGAGTTCCACATCTCTCGCAGCGCGCGCGACCGTTACGGCGTCGACGATCTCCTCTGCAACTACACCGGCAACGTCGTCTTCGCCAATCTCGCCGCCAGCAGGGCCTTCGCGCAGAAGGTGAATGAAACGCGGGGAGCGGCCGATCATCCCGAGCAAGCCGTCCACGCCGCTGCCCTCTTCGCCATGGGCCTCATCGACGAGCTAAGCCATGCCCTGATCGCCAGGTACCGCGCGACCCTCGATCCCGCCGTGCTGCCCGAGGCTCTTCGCTGGTTCGCCGCGCAAGCCGATCAGCCGTCGATCCAGAATCTTCTCCGGCAGTTCACCGATCAATTTCCCAACGTGGCCGTCTACCGCGGCAAACAAATCGTGGACGCATGGCTTGCCGGCACGACGGAAGGCCTGCCCAACCGCGAAGCCGCCTTTGAGGAGATGATCCTTCTCTGGCTCGCCAATATCAACCCGGCCTTTGCTCCTTTCAAGGAGTTCTTCGACGATGCCGCACTGACGAAGCAAACGGTGTACCCCGGCGTCACCAGGCAGCTGGACACCTTCTTCGCCACCCGCCCGCTTTTCGATCCCGAGCTCGGCACGCTGCTCGACGCTCTTCGCGCGCCCATGCTCGCTTCGCCCGAATCGCTTACCGGCCAGCTCGAGTACATCCGCGAGCAATGGGCCCCGCACCTCGGCGACGATCTGCGCCGTGTCCTGCTCGCCATCGACGTTGTCAAGGAAGAGGACATCGCCATCTGGATGCAGTTTCATCCGGCATCGGCCTCCGCGCATCATCCGCACGGTCAGCCCGGATGGGGGAGTGAAGGCTTTGCCGGAGACGAGTTTGTCGGCTATGGCGGCGAGTGGTACACCGATGCGCAAGGCGTCCGCCGCTTCCGCACAGGCAGCGGCGGCCCCGAGCAGCCCACCATCCACGAATACGAAGCCTTCAGCACCGACCACGCCTGGATGCCCACCGTGGTGCTGATCGCCAAATCGACCTACGTCTGGCTGGAACAGCTTTCAAAAAAGTACGGCCGCCACATCCACCGCCTCGACCAGATTCCCGAGGAAGAGCTGGGCGTCCTCGCGGACCGCGGCCTGAACGGGCTTTGGCTGATCGGCCTGTGGGAGCGCAGCATCGCGTCGCAGACCATCAAGCGGATGCGCGGCCAGGCCGACGCCGTCGCCTCCGCCTACTCGGTCGCCGACTACAAAATCGCCGAGGACCTCGGCGGCGAAGAAGCTTACCGTGCCCTCCGCGATCGCGCCGCCGCCAAGGGCATCCGGCTCGCCAGCGACATGGTGCCCAATCACATGGGCATCGACTCCACCTGGGTGATGGAGCACCCCGATTGGTTCCTCTCCGTGCCCGAAAGCCCCTTCCCGGTCTACCGCTTCGAGGGGCCGGACCTGTCGAACGACAGCCGCGTCGAGATCAAGATCGAAGACCACTACTACGACCAGACCGACGCCGCCGTCGTCTTCCGTCGCCGCGACCGCGCCTCCGGCCACACCGAGTTCATGTATCACGGCAACGACGGCACCACCTTCGCCTGGAACGATACCGCGCAGCTCGACTACTCCAAGACATACGTCCGCGAGCAGGTCATGCAGACCATCCTCGCCGTCGCCCGCCTCTTCCCCATCATCCGCTTCGACGCCGCCATGGTGTTGGCCAAGAAGCACGTGCAGCGCCTCTGGTTCCCCATCCCCGGCGTCGGCGGGTCCATCCCTTCGCGCGCCGAACACGCCATGTCGAACGCCGAGTTCGACGCCCTGATGCCCAACGAGTTCTGGCGCGAAGTCGTCGATCGCGTCGCCGTGGAAGTCCCCGGCACGCTGCTGCTCGCCGAGGCCTTCTGGCTGCTTGAAGGCTACTTCGTCCGCACCCTGGGGATGCACCGCGTCTACAACTCCGCGTTCATGAACATGCTGCGCGACGAGGAGAATGCCAAATATCGCTCCTACCTGAAGAAGACCATCGAGTTCGACCCCGACATCCTCAAGCGCTACGTCAACTTCATGTCCAACCCGGACGAGCGCACCGCAATCGACCAGTTCGGCTCCGGCGACCGCTACTTCGGCGTCTGCACCCTGCTCGCGACGATCCCAGGCCTGCCCATGTTCGGCCACGGTCAGATCGAGGCCTTCACTGAAAAGTACGGCATGGAGTACAAGACCGCGAAGTTCGACGAGTGGCCCAACGAAGATCTCGTCGCCCGCCACCAGCGCGAGATCGCCCCGCTGCTCAAAAACCGCCGCCTCTACGCCGAGAGCGAAAATTTTGTCATGTACGATTTCTGGGTGCAGGACGGCACGGTTGACGAGAATGTCTTTGCCTACTCCAACCGGCTCGGCGAAGAGCGCGCCCTTATCCTCTTCAACAATCGCTACGGCGGCACCCGCGGCACCCTCCATGTCTCGGCTGAGTCCATGGACAAGGGCAGCGGCCAGCTTCGCACCCGCCACCTCGCCGAGGCGCTTAATCTCCGGATGGGCGATGGCCGCGTCGTAGCCTACAAAGACGAGCCCAGCGGCCTGCACTATCTCCGCCACGCCTACGATCTCCACCATCACGGCCTCACGCTCGACCTCCGCGCCTACCAGTACGTCGTCCTCCAGCAGTGGCGCGAGCTGCAATCCACCACCGAACAGCCGTGGGACCGGCTCGCCGATGCCCTGAACGGCGCGGGCGTCTACAACCTCGACGAGGCTCTCTCGAAGTTGCGTCTGCAACCCCTGCACGATGCCTTGCGCCAACTCCTCAGCCCCGAAAACCTCGCCGACATGGTGAGTCCTCTTCCTTCGAATCTACCGGCGCTCGAATCTACCGGCGCACCGCCATCCGCCGGCGGGGCCGTGAGCGGTCCCGGCAAGACGGGAACGGGGTTGCCGAACGCCCTCTCGGCACCGGAAAGCACGGTGGAACCGGCTCCCGGAACACTCGATCCGCGGCCAGTCTCTCCTCATCCGGCGGCACAAAAGTTCGTAGAGCAAGCCTCCGTCTTTCTAGCCGCAACCGCCAGGTTTGAAGGCCTGGCCTTCGACGAGCGAACAGTGCACCGGGATCTTATGGAGCTTGCGTTGTCTTTGCCGCGCCTGGAGCTCCCACGCTCCGCCATGAAGCAAACGGCCTACCCCGAGACGTTCGGCCACGTACTCCCGTTCGCGCGCTCGTCTGCCTCCCAGTCCACCTCCCAGTCCGCCTCCCCGTCCACCTCCCCGTCCACCTACGAAGAGCAGGCGGTTCTCCCATGGGCACCGATCGTTGCCTGGGGTGTACTCCGTCTCCTGCAAACGGAAGATCGCACCCCAAGCAGCCTCTTCGACGCGCTCCAGCTTCGCTCCACGCTTGCCGGGATCTTCTCCGCCATGGGCTTTGTCGGGGAAAATGCCTGGCGAGCCGCCGCGCGCGTCCGCGTTCTTCTGCAACACGAGGCTCGACACGGGGCGAAGCAGCGTGAGGGAACGACCTCGTCTCTCATCGCGCTCTTTGGTGGAGAAGCGTTCTGGAACGACCCGGACGTTCGCTGGCTGGCGGGACGGAACGAGTTTGAGGGTCACACTTACCTCAATCGCGAACTCTTTGAAGAACTCGTCGCCTGGGCCGCCCTCCCTTCGCTCCTCGTCGATCGCGGGGGTGCGAAGCCTCCATCGGCTGCCCCCGCTCTCGCGATGGAGCGCCTGCTGATAGCCGCGCGGGAAGCTCATTATGAGCTAGCCCCGACACGGGCCTTGCTCGCCACGGAGAGTGTCAAGCGACGAGGTCCTTCCTCGCGCCCGGCGAAAGCCGTAAAGTCCTCTAAAGGCGATAAGCCGGTCGCCAAGGACGAATTAAGCTCACAAGGTTAGCATGAATCGAGTTCCACTTTGGTAACCGGGAAAGGACCTCCAAAGATTGGAAAAGTTTTCTTGCTAAAGTTGTCGCGACACGCAATACTTACCCAGAATCACAAGTAACGTGACGAGGCAGCGAAACGAAACGACGTGTACGATCCATACGTCTCAGGCAAGTAAACGAGCTCTTGGTACGACAAGACCCGTACTCGACACCTGACGCAGCTCTGCTTCGACAAGACATTCATTGCTCTTCTCTGGCTTGAAACGAACCTTGTCTCAAGCTCACGATAACCCCAGTGGCCCGCGAAGCGGTACACCCCAGGAGATACACTCACATGAAAAACCTAATGAAAGCGCTTGCCCTTGGCGGTGCGATCGCCGCAGCCGCTCCTCTCGCTCACGCTACGTCAATCGCCGGTTCGATTTCGATCTTTGGAACCGACACCTTTAATTCGACCAGCATCACCTTCGCGCCGACAACCGGAACGGTTGAGCTTAGTTCTGGAAACCTATCTCTTCCGGTTGGAACTCAGCTAAACCTGACAAGTTTCACGTATCTTAGTGGTGCCGGCACCACGCTATTCACCACGCAATCAGGAACAAGCCCGCTAATCTCGTTTCTCATCGATTCAGTAACGTCGGCCACATACCTTCCCGCGAACGCAATTGCCAACACGGGGGCCTCGGAGGATGTGAAAGGTACTGGAACGTACTCCGTATCGGGTCTCACGCCGACGATTGGTTCCTTTGACTTAAGCACAAACACGAACGGAAACACCACATTCATCATCAACAGCACAGTGCCGATAACGTCAGCGACTCCTGAGCCTTCTTCGCTGATCCTGCTCGGTACGGGCGTTCTCGGTGCGGCCGGAATGCTTCGCCGCCGCTTCTCGGGCAGGTTGAACGCGTAATCCCACCAACAACTGTTGCAAACAATGGGCGTCATCTTCGCGATGACGCCCTTCTTCTTTGCGGTGCCGAGAGGCTTATCCTAGCTTCGCCAGCGCCGCCGTGGCATCCTTCCCCGCCTGGCTGGCCGGATCGATCGCCGCGGCCTTCTTCAAGTGCAGCTCCGCGTTCGTCTTATCGTTCAGCTTGCTGTAGGTCATCCCCAGGTGATACTGAATGGAGGAGTTGTTCGGGTACGTCTTGACCGCCTCTTCCAGCAGGTCCTTCGCCGAAAGATACGTTCCCTTGTTGTAGTAGACCCACGCCAGCGTATCGGCCGTATCGGGCGAGTTCGGCATCGCGCGCCGGGCCGCCTGCGCCAGCGACAGCGCCACGTCCACGTTCCCGCCGCTCTCGACCATCAGGTACGCCAGGTTATTCGAAGCCATCGGCTGACCGGGATCGATCGCCAGCGACTTCTTGTAAAAGTCCATCGCTTTCGCTCTGTCGCCCTTCGTCTCTTCCAGCGAGCCGAGCATCGTCGTCGCCATGGAGTCCTTCGGATGCTTGTCGATCCATCCCTGCCACGCCTGGATGGCACCGTCCGTATTGCCGAGCGCGCTCTGCGCCTGCGCATAGATCTGGAGCGCGCCCTCGTTGGCCGGGTTCAGCTGCATGGCCTTCTCTGCGCTGTCCCGCGCGCCGGGAAAGTCGCGCGTCTGTAGCTGCAGCTCGGCCAGCATCGCCTGCAACCCGCCGTTCTGCGGCGATTTCGCGATCTGCTCCCGTACCCGCGCCACGGCCTTTGCCGGTTGCTTCGCTTGCAGGTCGTTGCCGACCAGCAAACCCAGCGCGTGATTGTCGTTCGGGTTCTTTTCAAGCGCGCGCTCCAGATACGGCACCGCCTCCGCGCCATGGCCCTGCCGCAACCGGAGCTCCCCCAGCTGTGTCAGCGCCAGCGGATTCTCCGGGTTGGCCTTTAAAGCCGCCTGATAATCCGCCTCGGCCTTGGCAAAGTCCTTCTGATTGGCCTCGGCCGAGCCGCGCCACAGGTAAGCGTCCGCGTATTCGGGATGCGTCGCCAGCACGTTGTTGGCGATCTGCGTCAGCTGTCCCCAGTCGCCGCGGGCGTTCGCCATCTGCGCAAGACCCTGCTGCGCTTCGAGATTCTTCGGCTCGATGCGGCCGGCCTCGCGAAAGTTCGTCTCCGCCGCCGCGCGATCGCCCTTTGCCACCGCCGTCCGCGCCAGCATCAGCCGCAAAGGCACATTGTCCGGCGTGTTCTTTACCGCCTTTTGCAACGTGTCGAAGGTCTCGTCCGTCTTCCCGGCGGTCATCAGCAGCGCGCCGTTCAACATGGCTACCCGCGGATCGTTTCCGTGCGCCTTCGTCAGCTCGTCGGCGACGCTCTGCGCCTTCGCGGTATCGCCCTTCAGCAGCAAAATGCGGGCATAGGCCAGCTTGATCGGGAAGCTCTTCGCGTGCTTGGACGCCAGATCGGTGAACGCGCTTTGCGCCTGGTCCACCTGCCGGGTCTGGATATAGAACTGTTCCAGCAGGCTGACCGCATCTTCGTTCTCCGGTAAATCCTCGGCCATTTGACGCAGCGTTTGCTCGGATTTGGCCTTATCGTCCTCGCGATAGTAGAGACCGGCCAGACCGCTCCGCGCGCGCAGATTCGCCGGCGCGCTCTTGATCGCCGCCTGGTATTGCTGCTCGGCTCCGGCTTTGTCGCCCTTCTTCTCGAGAAACGCGGCCATCACCAGCCGTGCCTGTACATCGTTCGGATCGAGCGCGACGGCCTTCCGCAGCTCCTGCTCGGCGGAGGCGTTGTCGCCCGGAGTACCGCTTTGATCGGTGCCCGCACTGCCGCCCGTATGCGGCCCGCCCGCCTCGATCAGCGCCAGCTGCGTGTGGAACGGTGCCTTGTTCGGGTCGAGCTGGATGGCGTGTTTGATCTCGCTGGTAGCCTCCGGCAAGTCGCCCTTGCGGATCGCGATCTTCGAAAGCAACGCATACGCCTCCGCGCTGTTGGCGTTCATGCCGAGCACCGCCTTGGCCTGCGCTTCGGCCCGGTCGGGTACGCCGCCCGCCAACAGCAGATCGCCCAGGTCGATCCGCGCCTGCGCATTGTTCGGCTGTAGGTCGACCGTCCGCATCAGTTCGCTGTAGCCGGCCATGAACGTGCCCATTTTGATGTAGGTCTTGGCGAGTTCATAGTGCGCGTCGCCATAGCCCTTATCCACCTTCAAGGCATTCGAGAACTGGATCACGGCCTCGTTCAGCTTGCCCTGGTTCTCATACCGTATGCCGCTCTCCAGATATTTCTTCTTTTGGACGTTGGGGTCGCGATGGCAGCCCGCCGCGAACGTAAGAGCGAGAGAGGTGGCGACGATCGCCGAGGCGCGGCCTGTACGAAGGCGATTCCGGTTCGACATGATTGTATTTTTCTTTCTCACGTTTACAGAGTGGTTGTCGGCAGAAATAGTGGGAGACGCGAATACTAGTTCGGAATAAAAGCCGGAAGCAAAGGGGTCATCTGCTCCGCGAAACGTACTACGCGCTCGTGCGCCGCCGCCTGGTCCTCCTCGGGCCGGAGCGGGGTAATCACGCGGATCAACGCGGCATCCGTGCGGCTGTAACGAATCGCGTCCAACAGCATGTAGAACTTCGCGGCATAGTCGTTCGCGATACTCTGCCCATGCGAGCGGTACCAGTATAGGACTTCTTGCCGCGCCTTGCCATTGGAGATGACATACTCGCCTACCTTATAGGTCTGGCCCGCGGTATCGGTCAGCTTGGTCACGCCCGATGAATCGAAGGTCCATCCCGCCCCCGGCAGGCAATGCTGCGGCGAGTGGATCGATTGCCCGGAGCGCTGCGTGGGAAAGTAGCCGATAAAGAGGCCCACCGGCGCGGCTCCCGGTTCCGCGTTCGCCTCCGGCATATAGACGCGATTCAGGAAGATGCCCTTGCCCAGGGTCTCGAGCACATCCTTCTCCAAAGGGATGTCGGTCGCCCCCAGACCGGCGATGGTGGACGGCATCTGGTCGAGCGGCCGGCTCGGCGGAACGCGATCGACATCGCCGCGGATACGCACCAGCGCCAGCGTCGCGACGATCAGCAGCACCACCACCCAGAATCGCGGCGTCTTCATGCGGCACGTCCCTTCCGGGCGATCAGGTTCATCCCCGTATGGACAAAGTACAGGCAACCGAGCGAGATCAGAAACATCAGCCAGCCGGAAAACTCATGGAAGAAGCCCAGTGCCTTGTCCGGGTCCCAATACTGCACGCACAGGCCCGTGCCGAAGATCCGCATGGCGTTCGCGGCGATCGCGATCGGCAGGCTAGCCAGCGCCAGGACCGTCCGGCGCAGCGTCGTCCGCTCCAGAAAATATCCGTAGATCACCGCCACCGTAAACAAGCTCATCAGCGACCGGATGCCGCTGCACGCCTCCGCCACCTCCAGCTGCATGGCGGGCAGCTGGATCACGTTGCCCTCGCGCAACACCGGCACCCCCGCCAGCGGCAGCAACGCGCTCGCCATCTGCGACGCCATCAGCTGCAGCGGAAAGGTGATCTGGTTGAAGACCACCGCGGGAAACGGGATCGCCAGCAGCAGCACAAAGAGAACGAACTTCAGCTCCGCCAGCATCGGCCTGCCCAGCAGCGTCCAGAGGATCCCCGCGAGAAGAACGACGAAGGATGTCCGCGCAAAGAACAGGTCGGCTCCGAATACCCCCACCATCAAGCACAACAGCCCAAGCATCACCAGCGGCAAACCGGCCCAGTTCGGCTTTACCGGCGTCGCGGCCAGGGCATGGCGCTTATCCCAAAGCAGAAAGAGCGCGAAAAAGGGAATCAGGAAGCCATGCGAGAAATCCGGGATGTTATACCAATCCCGTACCAGCTTGACCCCAACATGGAAGTACAGTATCCCCAGCAGGACCGCCAGCACGGCCGGTTTTACCCATGGGATTGCTCGGCCGCCGGAGCCGTTGGCGGAGGAGGAAGCCGGAACATATTCTTTCCCCGGAGGCGCGGTAAGGGGAGGAGCAAGCGGGGCGGGCGCTACCGCCAGACGGTCAAGCATAGGATAAGTCACTCCTCGGAGCAGCCGAATACCACTTACGATATTCTAAGCTGTTTCCATTGCGGCATTTGCCCTGAGGTGGCATATCCTAACCTAATGAAACCTCCGCGGTCACCTATGGGAAATTATTGTTTGTACGGGATGAACGGACGGATGGATTGCGCGACCGGCAATCCATCGAAAACTTCGGTCCATCCTTTGCCGGCGTTATGTCCCGTTCCGTCAAGCAGCCGCAATCGCGTGCCCGGCAATCCGCATCTTCCGCTGAAACGTGTCGATAGGTAGATATATGAATCTCGTTTCCACCGCTTTAGGTATCCTCCTTCTCCCGGCCGCGCTCTGCCCCGCGCAGCAGGGGGCTGCCAAGCCCGTGCTCGGCAACACGCCCGACACTTTCCCGGCACCGGCCGCGCCGCCACAGCAAGCTCCCCCCTCGGCTTCCGTCGCGGACCCTTCCCGATACATCATCGCGACCGAGGATTCCCTGCAGATCACCGTTTGGAAGGAACCCAATTTTTCCGGCATCGTTCCCGTTCGTCCGGACGGCATGATCTCTCTCGAGTTGCTTCAGGACGTTCCCGCGGCTGGACTTACACCCATGCAACTCGGTACCGACATCACGACGCGGCTCAAAAAGTTTCTCACCGACCCGAACGTGACCGTGACCGTCATCGGCGTTCACCCTAAACAGATCTATCTGATCGGCGAGATCGGCCATGTCGGCGCGCTTCTCCTCACTCCCGAAATGACACCGCTGCAAGCCATCTCGGCCGCCGGAGGCCTTAGCCCCTTCGCCGACGCCAAACATATCTATATCCTTCGCGGAGAGCCCGGCAAACAAAAGAAGATTCCCTTCAACTATAAAATCGCGCTGAAGACCGGCAATCAGCAGGGCGTCAGCCTCGCCGCCGGAGACACTATCGTCATTCCATGAGCAGTCGATCGCACGTCTTCCAATCCGCGCTGCTGCTCCTGCCGGGGTTGATCCTCCCCGCGGCGGCACAGGCCCGGCCCAATGTACAGGGTTCCCCTTCCTATCGTGGCTTCCATCTGCCCACGACCGGCGGCAGCCTCAGCTACGCCGTCACCCTCTCCGGCAATGTCACCAACGGCTATAACGGGGGCAGCGGCACTTCCGGGTTCACCACGGTCTCCGGCGATCTCGCCTACCTGACCGAGAGCAAGCTGCATCCCTTCAGCCTGGTCTACTCCGGCGGCTACTTCGCCAACCTCACGGGCAACTCGCAATCGTCCGTCTTCCAGAACCTCGCGCTCTCGCAGGTGCTCACCCGCGGGCGCTGGAGCTACACCGTCGCCGACTCCGTCAGCTACCTGCCGCAAAGCGCGAATTCGGGATTCTCGGGCGTCCCCGGCGTAGGGGACACCGGCACCGCTCCCGTCGACGTGGGCACGGGCACGGGGCTCGGCGTGCTGACCGATAACCAGTCGCGTGTCACGAACTC
Source organism: uncultured Acidobacteriaceae bacterium (assembly GCA_964246805.1). Classification (GTDB taxonomy): domain Bacteria; phylum Acidobacteriota; class Terriglobia; order Terriglobales; family Acidobacteriaceae; genus Edaphobacter. Next base: position 5,429 of record CAXTRY010000022.1, on the reverse strand, counting down.
GGTGATCGGCTCCGCCGAACGCCGCCTGACGCCCTCCACCTCGCTCTCCGGCACCGGCTCCTACACCATCTCGCGCTTTCTCGATGGCTCCTCCGCCGGCTCGGCACTGAACAGCGACCAATACACCGGAGGAGCGAACCTCAACCATCGCATCGACGCGCGCACGTCCGTCGGCGGGGGTTATAGCTATTTTCATATCGCCTATCCCGGCGGCACGAGCCTCACGACGGCCGTCGACCTGGGCGGTATCTCGGCCTTCTCCTCGAACGCTCTGACCTTCAATGTTTCGCGGCTCGTCACCCGCCGCTTTTCCATCTTCGCTTCGGCCGGTCCGCAATGGACGAGCATCCCCGGCACGGCCACCGCCGGTACTGTCGTGACGACCGGCACCTCCGCGCCCGGCCCCGGCACCTCCGTCAACGTCGCCGTAAACGCCGGCGCCACCTACACCGCGAAGGTCTTCACCGGCTCCGTCACCTACTCGCGCGGTACCAACACCGGCTCCGGCGTCACCACCGGCGCGCAGTCCGACAGCCTCCAGGCCACCGCCGGCCGCCGTTTCGGGCGCGTCTGGAACGGGTCTACGTCCTTCTCCTACAATCGTTCCAGCAGCCTGGTCGCGCTTCTGGACAGCCCCTTCATGTCGAATACCGTCGTTGGAACGGCTCAGGTCAACCGGTCCGTCGGACGCCATCTCTCCGCCTACGGCAGCTACACCGCGCAACAGCAATCTTTTCAGGGAGTTGCCGCCACGTCCGGCGTCTTTAGCGGCCTCTCCCAAACCATCGGCGCGGGCATCACGTATTCCCCCGGAGTCATCGGCCACATCCGCCGATAAGGAGTTTATATGCTGGGTCATCGCGCGCTTACCGCGGAAGATTATTTTGGAATCCTGAAACGCCGCGCCTGGATCGTCGCCCTCCCGGCCATCCTGCTGGCCGCCATCGCGTATGGTGCCACCTTCTTCATCACGCCGCAATACACCTCGCAGACGCTGGTCCTGATCGACCAGCAAAAGGTGCCCGACAACTACGTCAAGCCCGTCATCGCCTCCGACCTCGACAGCCGCCTCGCCTCCATGAAAGAGCAGATGCTCAGCCGCTCCCGCATTCAGCCCATCATCGAGCGCTACAACCTGGGCGGCTCGCGCATGTCCATGGACGACCGTATCGATATGATCCGTAAAGACATCGCCATCAAACCGATCCACTCGGAGATCGCTCACACCGGCGGTCTGCCCGGCTTCTTCATCGCCTTCACCGCGAACGACGCGCACACCGCGCAGCTCGTCTGCGGCGAGATCACCTCGCTCTTTACCAGTGAAAATTTGAAATCGCGCGAGGCCGCCGCCCAGGGCACCACCGACTTCCTCAAGGGCCAGCTCGCCGACGCCAAGAAGAACCTCGACGACCAGGACGCCAAGCTCGCCGCCTTCCAGCGTCAGTATGTCGGCCGCCTTCCGGGGGAAGAGAGTCCCAACGTCAACATGCTGACCAGCCTCAACACGCAGCTTGAAGCCGCCACCCAGGCCCTGTCGCGCATGGAGCAGGATAAATCGTACCTCGAAGCCATCATGAATCAACAAGCCCAGGCCTCGGCCGCCTCCGCTTCCGGAGCCACCACCCTCTCGTCACGCGGTATCCTGGTCACGCCGCAGCAGGCGGAGCTGCAAACCCTCCAGGCCCAGGAGGCCGATCTCTCCAGCCACTACACCGCCGACTACCCCGACGTGATCGCCGTCCGCCGTAAAATCGCCGACCTGAAGAAAGAGATCGCCCGCGCCCCAAGCGAACCCGGCGCATCCGCTTCGACCGCGACCGGCAGGCAAACCGAATCCCTCGGCACAATCCAGCTCCGCGCGCAAATGAAGTCCATCGACCTCGGCATCCAGTCCAAGAAGGCCGAGCAGGCGCAGATTCAATCGAACGTCCACATGTACCAGGACAGGATTCAGTCCAGCCCGCTCGTCGAAGAGCAATATAAAGAGCTCACGCGCGACTACAAGACCGCCGAAGGCTTCTACAACGATCTGCTCGGCAAGATGAACCAGTCCAAGATGGCCACCGATCTCGAAGCCCGCATGCAGGGCGAGCAGTTCCGCGTCATGGACGAGCCCAACCTCCCCGACAGCCCAACCTATCCGAAGCGTCCTCTGTTCGCCGGCGGCGGCTTGTTTCTGGGCCTGGTCCTCGGCCTCGGCATCTCGGCGTTGTTCGAGTACCGCAACACCGCTCTGCGCACCGAGCGCGACGTCTGGGCCTTCACCCAGCTGCCCACCCTCGCCGTCATCGCCTACGCGCCCGACATGGGCACCATCGAGCCGGAAAACCTCGGCCGGCTTCGGCGGCTCTTCAAGCGTAAGGGCAACGGCGAGCCCGCACCGGTGCAAAGCTAACCATGTACAAGACCTTCTTCCAGCTCAAAAGCGAGCCCTTCGGCGCAAGCCCGGACCCTCGCTTTCTCTTCATGATGCCGCACACCCGCGAGGCGCTCGCCGGGCTTACCTATGGCGTCTCCGCGCATAAAGGTTTTATCGTGCTCATCGGCGAGGTTGGCACCGGCAAAACCACGCTGCTCCGCCGCGCCCTCGGTTCGCTCGACCAGAGCCGCGTCTTCACGTCCTTCGTCTTCAATCCGCGGCTCGACATCCTCGACTTCCTGGAGTTCGTCCTCTCCGACTTCGGCATCACGCCTGAAAACCGCACCAAATCCGGAATGCTCATCCAGCTCAACCGCTGGCTCATCGAGCGCTTCCGCAATCGCGATACCTGCGTTATCGTCGTCGACGAGGCCCAGAACCTCACCCTCGACCTCCTCGAAGAGATTCGCCTCCTCACCAATCTCGAGACATCCACCCAAAAGCTCGTTCAGATCATCCTCTCCGGCCAGCCCGAGCTCGAAGAGAAGCTCCGCCAGCCCGCGGTCCGCCAACTCCGTCAGCGCATCTCGCTTTGGTGCCGCACCCAGGCCATGTCCCCGGACCAGACCGCCGCCTACATCTCGCAGCGGCTGCTGATCGCCGGCACCTCCGAGCCGATCTTCATCCCCGAGGCCGTCGCCGGTATCCACCGCGCCAGCCGCGGCATCCCGCGCCTCGTCAATCTCCTCTGCGAGCACTCCCTGATCCTCGCCTACGTCGAGCAGACCCAGCGCGTCACGCCGGAGATCGTCGCCTCCGTCGTCCGCGACCTCGATCTCGACGCACCCTCGTTTCTGGTGGCGCCCGACCGCATCGCCGTCGACGCCAACCGCATGTCGTCATCGCTTCTGATGGATCTAGAGCCAGGAAGGCACGAACAATGAGCAAGATCTACGAAGCCCTCCTCCGCGCCGAGCAGGAGCGCACCGCCCGCGAAAGCGCTCCCGACGCTCCGTCGAAATCCTCCAACGGCCGCCAGCCCGGCACCGTCTGGTCCACCGCCGCCGCCCTGGCCGAAGCGCCCGCAATGCCCGCTGTCCCTCCGGCCGAGCCGACGGACGGCGAAGCACCCGCCTTCGAGCCCCTGATCGACGGCCGCTTTCACACGCCCTTACCGCGTACCCGGCATCCAGTCGAACCCAAACCGGCGACCGTCGCCGTTCCCGCTCTCGTTCCCGCTCTCGAGGCCGTGCCTTTCCGCTCCTGGAAGCCTGTCCTCGCCCAACTCCCGGCCCTGCTCGAACGCGGTGCCGCCGTCGAGCAGTTCCGCAGCCTCCGCTCCCGCCTCCAGGAGTTCCGCGAGCTGAACACCCTCAAGTCCGTCATGATCTCAAGCGGCGTCCCGCAGGAGGGCAAGACCTTTATCGCCGCGAATCTCGCCATCTCGCTCGCCCGCCACGACGCCAGCCGCGTCCTGTTGATCGACGGCGACATGCGCCGCGCCTCGCTCTACAAGATGCTCGGCTGCCCCAACGAGCCGGGCCTTACCGAATACCTCGCCGGCAAAGCCACGCTTACCGAGGTCATGCAGCGCGCCCGGCTCGACGATCGGGAAGCGCCCGTACCGAACGGTCTACAGTCGCTCACCTTCATCGGAGGCGGCCACGAGGCCGGCCGCGCCGCCGACCTCTCCGGCAACGATCGCTTCCCGGACCTGATGCACACCGCCGCGCCGCTCTTCGATTGGATTATCGTCGACTCCTCGCCCGTCAACCTCGTCGCCGACGGCGTCAATCTCTCCCGCGCCTGCGACGGCGTGCTGCTGATCGCGCGGGGCGGCGTCACGAAGTTCGAGGTCGCCCAGCGCGCCCTTACAGAGCTCAAAGCCGCCAAAATGCTCGGCATCGTCCTCAACGCCGTCGTCGATCCGCCCGTCGCCAGCGGATACTACGGTTACGATGGTTACGTCGGGAGCGGAAGCGAACCCGCCGCCGCTCTCGCCAAGCCGTAACGCGCGGCAACCCGCACGGAGCCTGACCGCCGATGATTCGTCTCCTCAACGTCTACTATCCCACGCGCACGGTCGTGCTTCTGCTCTGCGAAGCGCTGATCGTCGGCGGCTGCTTTCTGCTGGCCACCGTGGGCGTACTCGGCTGGGACGACGCCTACCTCACCCTCTTCTACGAGCAGGGCCTGCTCAAAATCGGCATCGCCACCATCCTCAGCCTGCTCTTTTCCTACTATTTCGATCTCTATGAGCCGCAGATCGTCTCGCTCCGCCACGAGATCTACTTCCGCATCCTGCTCGTCCTGGGCTTCGACTGCTTTGTTCTCTCCGCCGCCATCTACTTCTACCCGGACTTCGCCATCGATCGCGGCCGCGTCTACGCCGTCGCGATGGGCCTGCTTACACCCTCGCTCATCATGTGGCGGCGCTCCTACGAGTGGATCGTCGGCCAGCCGCTCTTCCGCGAGCGCGTCTACGTCCTCGGGGCCGGCGACTTCGCCCGTTCCATCGTCGAGACCATCCGCAGCCGTCCCGATCTCGGCATGGAGATCGTCCACTGGCGCGATATCGACGCCGGCCAGGAAGAGCGCAAACGTATCTGGATCGACGAGCTAAGCCGCCTGGGCACCGCCAACCCGCCCACTCACCGCATCATTGTCGCCATGGAAGGCCATCGCGGCGAGCTCCCCGTCCAGGAGCTTGTCGACCTGCGCTTCCAGGGCATCGCCGTGGAGGATGTCGGCACCCTCCGCGAGCGGCTCTCCGGCAAGATCCAGCTCGACGGCCTGCGCCCCTCGAGCTTCCTCTACGCCGAAGGTTTCCGCATCCGGCCCTACCAGCAGTTCACCCGGCAGATCGTCTCCCTGTTGGCCGCCGCCACGGGCCTGCTGCTCTTCGCGCCCTTCTTCCCCTTCGTCATCCTGGGGGTCCGCCTCTCTTCGAAAGGACCCATCTTCTACCGCCAGCGGCGTACCGGCAAGGGTGGCCGCCCCTTCGACGTCATTAAATTCCGCTCCATGTTCACCGACGCCGAGGCCGCCGGCGCGCGCTGGGCCACCAAGA